>NYVY01000053.1 GCA_002684875.1 Pseudomonadota bacterium | reverse complement strand
GCGAGGGCGTGATCAGCTAAGATGAGAGAGCCACCGCTCGCAAGGGGGACAAAGAGCTCGAAGACTGAGAGGTCAAAGCAAACAGAAGTGGAGGCGAGGACGCCCTTGAGTTCCTCTTTGTGAAAGACCGTCTTAGCCCATTTCACAAACGCGACGGCATTACGATGTTCAATGGTGACGCCTTTAGGCCGACCGGTGGAGCCTGAGGTGTAGATCAAGTAAGCAGGGTTCTCACCTGCAATTTTACAGCGAGTGAAGGGCGCTTTTTCACTCAGGCAGGAAGAAACCGTGCGGGTCGCGACATCTTCCGGAATGAGGGCTTGTGAGTCATCATCACAGAGGACGAGCGGGGCTTGCGCATCATCGAGAATGAGGTGGAGTCGGGCAGTTGGGTAGGTGGGGTCGAGGGCAACGTAGATGCCTCCCGCTTTGAGAATTCCGTAGATCGCAACGACGAGTTCTGGGGTGCGATTCAGGCACAGTCCGACGGGCACTTCCGGTCCTACTCCGGCCGCTTGCAGCGCGGCGGCAACTGCATCGGCTTGCTCATTCAGCTCGGTATAAGTGAGTGATCCTTCGGGATGCTGGACCGCGATGTTCGCAGGCGTGCGCAGTGCTTGTTCTTCGAACAGGTGATGGAGCCGTTTTTGAGAGCTCTCGTTGGTAAGAGGAGGATTTGGAGTGGATTCGCTGAACGGGATCTCAGAGATTTTCCGGGTGGGATGTGCTGCGAGTTGGCTAAGGAGAAGCGAGAAGGTGTCCACCATAGCTTGGATGGTTTTTTCGTGATAGAAGCCGGCGTGATATTGGAATTTTCCAATGAGCCCATCGTCGGTTGGAGTCAGGAAAATGGTGAGATCAAATTTCGGCTCGCCCGGAGGAAGGGGTATGGGCTCGATCGAAAAATCACTCGAAAGGTTTTGAGGGGGTGCAGGGTCTGCTCGCCAGACGAGAAGCACTTGAAAAATGGGGAAGCTGTCCCAATCACGATCCACATTNAGCACGGAGATCATTTTTTCAAAAGGCACTCCCTGATGTTCAAGCGCCGCGAGGACCGTTTCCCGAGTCTTGGCTANGAGTTGGGTAAAGGACTCCGAGNGAAAGACTTGATTCCGCAANGGNAAGGCATTGACAAACATCCCCACNACATCCTCCCAAACGGGATGAGAGCGTTGAGCGACNGGGCTTCCGATGACGAGATCAGATTGNNCGGAGTAACGNTGGAGCAGNATATTGAGCCCCGCGAGCAAGGTCATGAAGAGGGTGGCGTCTTCCTTTTGCGCAAGTTCTNCGAGAGCGCTGGTGGTTTCCGATGAGAGTNGGAAGGAGACCTCTNGCGCGACTTTTTGTTCTTCGGCTTGGCGGGCAAAGTCTTTNGGTAAATCNAGCGAGAGTGGGGAGTCGNAGAGCTNCTCTTTCCAGTAGGCAAGGCTCTTGTGGTGANCGTGATTCCGTTGATGGTGTGCGTAGTCGCCATATTGAAATGGCAGANCGGGGAGGTNCTTCCCTTGNGCAAAGGCTAAGAAATCCCGCAAGAGAATGCGCAANGATTGATCATCACCGATGAGATGTGGGATGACGAAGAGGATGACCTGCTCATCTTGAGAAAGTCGGATGCGAGTGATGCGCAGGAGCGGCGCTTGAGTGAGGTCAAAGGGCGCATGTGCTCTGGGGCTGAGGAGCTTTAAAAGTTCCGCTTCAGAGGCTTCTAGCTCCTCGATTTCGGGAGTGCATGGCGTCACGAGGGAAGGCGCGGCGCGGCCAGACTCATCTGCAGGATAGATGGTATGGAGCACTTCATGCCGGGCGCAGAGCTTTGCGATGGCTTTATCCAAGGTCTCATCAGAAAATTCGCCGCGTATTCTCAGTGCTGCGGGAATTTGATAACCAGTGTTAGAGGGGTCGAGCTGAATTAGAACCCATTGGCGCTGTTGGGGATCAGAGAGGCGTAGCGGAACTTCGGAGGGGCGAGGCTCAATGGGATGATCTTCTGAGGAGGCGTTTTGGGAAATTTTACCGGCGAGATCAGCTAGGATTGGGTGATCGAAGGCTGCCCGAAGTGGAAAATCGATCTCGAACTCTGCCCGAATACGGGCGGCCATGCGTGCGACTAAGAGAGAATGGCCACCTGCTTCGAAGAAGTTGGTCGCGGCGTTTTCGATCGGGCGTTCTAGAAGCTCGACCCAGATGAGGGCGAGCTGTTTTTCGGCCTCGGTCTTGAGTGGTTTCACCTCCGCTGCGATCGAGTGGCTGGCTGCGGGCTGCGGAAGCTGTTTACGATCGACTTTCCCGTTCTGATTGAGCGGGAATTTCTCCATGATGAGGATTTCGCTCGGCACCATGTAGGGTGGGAGTTGCTCTTTGAGCATCGCGTGAAGTGCCGGAGCGGTGAGGTTGCCCTTTGGGTTGAGGCACCAGGAGATGAGGCGTTCGTCTTCTAGCGCGACGAGTGCGAGTTCGATGTCAGGATGCTGAGTGAGCAGCGATTCGATTTCTCCCAACTCGATCCGGAAGCCGCGAAGTTTGATTTGGTGATCGATCCTTCCGAGGAATTCAAGGGTGCCATCTGGACGGAAGCGCGCGCGGTCGCCAGTTGCGTAAAGGCGCGTTCCCTGGGAGGTGAAAAACTTCTCGGCGGTCAGGTTGTCGCGCCGATGATAACCGGGGCTGAGACCGAGACCGGAGAGGTGGAGTTCGCCCGGAACCCCGATGGGGACTTCCATGCGGTTTTGATCAAGGAGATGTAGGCCGGTATTGGCGAGGGGGCCTCCGATGGGGACGAAGTTCTCGGCAAGCATCTCGGAGCTGATTGCAAGAGCGCCAGACCAGATTGTAGTCTCGGTTGGCCCGTAGAGATTCCAGAGAGACTTTCCTTTTTTGAGNAGCTCATGAGCGAGCGGGAGATCGAGAGCCTCGCCCCCACAGAGAATCTTGAGCTTGCTGTTGCCCTGCCATTGGTTTTCTAANAGGAGTCGCCATGTTGCGGGNGTGGCTTGCATCAAGGTGGCTTGAGATTGCTCAAGAAGACGAATCAAGGCATCGCCATCACTCGCGGTTTCTTCATCAGCAAGGCAGATGTGTGCTCCAGTNATGAGCGGGAGGAGGAGTTCTAGGGTGGCGATGTCAAAGGCGATCGTAGTGATCGCGAGAAGGGTGTCCTCTGACTGAAGATCGAGCTTTTCCGCCATGGAAAGGAGGAGGTTGACGAGGCTTCGATGCTGAATGGGGACTCCTTTTGGGGTTCCGGTGCTGCCACTGGTATAGATGAGGTAAGCGAGCTGGTCTGCGGTGTGCTCGCGCTCAGGCAAGGTCTCAGGGAAGGTGGAAATACTCTCATCTGCGAGNACTTCTGGAGTGAGCCGGAGGATCGAGTCCGCATCATCGAGAATGGTCTGGAGGCGCTCTTCTGGATGGTTGGGATCGAGAGGGAGGTAAGGAGACCCTGTTTTAAGAATCGCGAGGAGCGCAATCGGGAGCATCTCGGAGCGTGGAAGGCAGAGTGCGATGGGAGACGGCTCTGATGATG
Organism: Pseudomonadota bacterium; assembly: GCA_002684875.1. Lineage (GTDB taxonomy): Bacteria > Pseudomonadota > Gammaproteobacteria > Burkholderiales > Burkholderiaceae_A > UBA7377. Next base: position 7,184 of record NYVY01000053.1, on the reverse strand, counting down.
CAGGGAGCTTTGTTAGAAGGAAGTTGGCGAGCTGATTTGAACGGCTCTCGAGTTCCTGGTAGCTAAGAGTCTTGGCCTTGAAACTAATTGCCGGAGAGTCTGGGGTGAGCGCGGCTTGTTGAGAGATGAGCTCGTGTGCGCAGCTGCTTGGCAGTTTTTGTTCGGTCTTATTCCAAGTGTCGAGTTGCTCGCTCTCGCTGGGCGTGAGGAGGGCGTGATCACTGAGTCTTTGATCGGGGGCCTTGGTAGCGACGTTCAGAAGGAGTGCAAGATGCTCCCCGAGGCGAGCGATAGTCCCGGGGTGAAAAAGCTCGCTGCTGTACTCGAAGAATCCTTGGAAGCCATTTGCGGTTTCGGTCAGTTCCAGGCTGAGGTCGAAGCGCGAGGTCGCGTGCTCTGGCTCGATTGTTTCAATTTGAAAACCCTCTTGCGTTTGGCTTCCGGCTTCTTCTGCGGGNCGAAGGAGGAATTGGACNTGAAAGAGTGGATTGTGATTNAGCTGTCGATCAATCTTAAGAGNGTCAACAACTCGCTCGAAAGGAACCTGCTGGTGCCGTAGTCCCTCGATGACGGTCTGGTGGGTGTTGCGGATCCATTCACGCAGACTCCACGATTCTTGGGGCTGGCAGCGGAAGACGATGTTGTTCACGAACAGCCCGATGAGGTTTCGCGTTTCCTCACGATCGCGATTAGAAATAGTGGAGCCGATGCAGAAGTCATTCTGCTCCGTGTAGCGGAAGAGCAGTCCCTCGAAGAGGGCCAACATCGCACTAAAGGAAGTGACGTTTTCCTCACGGGCGAGAGCGGTGAGGGCATCGCTACTCGAAGCATCGAGCTGAATCCGATGGCGAGCGCCTTGGAAGGTCGGCTGGGCTGGTCTTTGGAAATCGCTAGGGAGGCGAAGGAGAGGCGGAACGCCTGCAAGCTGCTGAGACCAGTAGCTGAGTTCACGTTGGTGCTCGTCCTTTTGCTGATTTTGCCAAACGGCGTAGTCGAGATACTGGATGTGGAGTTCAGGGAGAGGGGAGGGTTTTCCACTCTGCCGCGCGGCGTAAAGGTGCTGCAGCTCGCCTAAGAGGATTCTCAGGGACCAGTAATCTGCGATGATGTGGTGGACGACGAGATGGAGGATTGCGCTTTCAGGCGACTCGGGGACGAGTTGGGCTCTCAAGAGCGGAGGCTCATGTAGCTGAAAGGGCTTTTGATAAAGCTCCCCAGGATCGTCCTCACGAACTAAGGGTGGGAGGGGCAGCTCGGGAACGATTTCCTGCTGGGGAATGCCGTCTTTTGAGACGAATGAAGTTCGGAGGATTTCGTGTCGAGTGATGATCTCGGATAGACACTGCTGAATGAGATTGGCATCAGGCGATCCAGTTAGCCGCAGGGTGATGGGGATGTGGTAAACGTTTTGTCCGGGCTGAAGGGCGTCGATGAACCACAAGCGTTCTTGCGCGGGCGCGAGGGGAAAGCGCTTCCGGGGGGCTGCCTTTTTTTCGGTAAGAAGCTGCGCCAAGAGTTTGCGCTTTTCCTCTGGCGAGAGCTTGGAGAGGTCCGCAGCGGTCGTGGGCTTAGAAGTTGAATTCTTCTCGTTCTTCATCTGCTGGAGCTGCAGGTTTTTCAGTCAATGCGGNGAGCGNCTCACGGTGTTGACGCTGAGTGACAAGTTNCGAAAGGCTTTCCACGGATNCGGCCTCNAAGAGATCGACGANGGTGAGTTCCACCTCGAAGNTGGTGGCAATGCGAGCAATCAATTGAGTCGCNAGAAGGGAATGNCCTCCNAGTTCGAAGAAGTTTTCCTCGATGCCGACTTCTTCGANCTCNAGTNNTTCGCAAAAGATGNCCACGATTGATTTTTCGGTCTCAGTTCGGGGTGCGGTCNGTTTTTCTANACGGAGATTNTNTNCNTCNGGGAGAGCGGNTTCGTCGAGCTTACCATTNGGAGTGAGTGGGAATTTCTCGAGCCACAAGAACGAAGAGGGTANCATAAAGGCGGGAAGCTTTTTCTGGAGGTNGGTTTTNATCGCGCTGGGTTCACTTGGGCTTTCGCTTTCNGAGAGGGCGTAGGCGACGAGGCGTTTATTCCCGCGCGATGATTCCTTNACGAGGACGAGTCCAGTTTTGACNTCNGGGTGCTCCTCGAGTGCGCGTTCGATTTCAGGNAGCTCGATGCGGTAACCCCGGATTTTTGTCTGATGGTCGATCCGNCCTAGNATGCGGATGCGGCCATCTGGNAGGTAGCTGGCAAGGTCACCCGTTTTGTAGAGTANGGGGACGTTGTAAGGNCGGTNAGGCTGAGGGGGGAATGGGTTCGGGATAAAACGCTCAGCAGTGAGGGCGGGGCGTTGATGATATCCGCGAGCGAGACCGATGCCNCCNAGGTGAAGCTCGCCGACGACTCCGATGGGGGNGAGNTGTAAGGCGGCATCNAGAACGTAAANNTGCTTATTGGCACTCGGGGTGACGGTGGGCTCGATGGGGTGNCCATTTCCGCAGGTTACCATGCTGGCATTCACGGTGGTCTCAGTGGGGCCGTAGGCATTGATGAATTTTCGGCCGGGGCTCCATCGTGCAATAAGCTCGGGTGANGGAGCTTCGCCTCCGACGAGGACCATCCGGAGGTCGGAATAATCATGCNGAGGCAANGCGGTGAGAGCGGAGGGGGTNATCGTCAGATGAGTGACGCCATGTTTGACCAAAAGATCCCGCATTNTGGGACCGGGGAGAAGGGACTCAGCTGGCGCCATGAGGAGTGATGCTCCGGCGGCNATGCTCATCACGAATTCTGGAACGGANCCATCGAAGCTGAAGGANAAGAACTGCAGCACGCAGTCTCCNGGNTTAATNNNGCACACGCGGATTTTATCTTCNGTGAGGTTNACCAGGCCCCCATGNGGAATGAGCGCGCCCTTGGGCTTCCCTGAAGATCCTGAGGTGTAAATGAGGTAGGCNAGATGATCTGGAGAGACTTCAAGATCAGGGTTTTCAGGAGNCTCCTCGGTGAATTCTAGTTGATCNAGATTGAAACGAACGNACTCGGTANCNAAGGGGAANTCTTGNTTCGTGATGAGGGCGGTNGNGCCTGAATCCTCCAGCAGGAAACGCAGACGTTCTTCGGGATACTTTCGATCNAGGGGGAGGTAGGNTGCTCCAGCCTTGAGCACGGCGAGGAGGGAAATGACAATTTCAGGGGAGCGCGGAAGTGCGATCGCGACCACCTTCTCNNGACCGATGCCGTGAGCGATNAAATGATGCGCAAGTTGATTGGCACGGACGTTCAGCTCCTCGTAACTGAGTTGCGTGACCTGCTNACCGTCATCAAAGGTCACGGCGATGGCATCAGGNGTNCGTGTGACCTGAGTTTCAAAGAGATGGTGATAGCACGCCTGATCTTGATAAGGAAGATCATGTGTGTTCCAGGCGAGGCGGCATTNCTGNTCCTCTGTGTCNGGGAGNATCGCCAGTTCGGAGACCGGGAGGGTGGGAGACTGCGTGATGGAGTGAACGAGAGTGAGGAGATGAGAGNTCAGTCGCTCGATCGTTTCACGCTTGAAGAGCGTGGTGTTGAATACAAAGGCNCCGATGAGCTCGTGCTTCGTCTCGTAGAGATCAAGNGCGAGATCATGTTTTACGGCGACCTCTGCTTGAGGCAGGCGATGGAGGGTGAGGCCGGGCAAGGAGAGNTCGTTTTNCGGTGCCTGTTCGAGTTGGAATTTGACTTCAAAAAGCGGGCTNCGTGAGAGGTCTCGCTCAGGTTGCAGAATTTCGACGAGCTTTTCAAAAGGAAGGTCCTGATGNTCGTATGCCGCGAGCGTTGTGTCTCTGACNTCAGCGAGGAGGGTGAGAAAATCNGCCTGAGGATTGATCCGAGTTCGCAGNACGAGGGTGTTNACAAAAAAGCCGATCAAGCCCTCTANCTCNGCATGGTGACGATTCGCGATNGGGCTCCCGACGAGNAATTCATTCTGCCCAGAGTAGCGGCGCAAGAGGAGNTTGAAGGCTGCAAGGAGCGTCATGAAGAGACTTGCNGAGTGGTTTTGGGAGAGCNTTCTGAGGTCGCTGGTCGTGGAGGCAGGGATCGAGAAATGGACGANGTCTCCTTCAAAAGTCTGNAGCCGTGGTCGCGGAAAATCGGTCGGGAGGTCTANGCTCGGACGCTCACCACCAAGCTGNTCTTTCCAGTAATCGAGCTGGCGATCAAGGACTGGGCCGCTGAGCCATTTGCGTTGCCAAAGAGCATAATCGGCATACTGGATGGGGAGGGCTGGGAGTTCGGGAGGATTTCCTAGGAGAAAAGAACGGTAGCTCAGCGAAAATTCACGCAGGAGAATGTCCAGTGACCAAGCATCAGCGATGAGGTGATGGATATTGAAAAGAATGACATGCCGCGTGCTGGAAAGCCGTTCGACGGCCACGCGCAGGAGAGGGGGCTGCGTGAGGTCAAATGGTCTGGTGGCATGATGCTTCGCGCGCGCGCTGAGCTCGTCTTCATCAATTTCATCGGGGGCGATCTCGAGTTCGAGGAGGGTCTCAGGAACCACCTCCTGGCTCATTTTACCATTCTCTGAGAGGAAGCGAGTGCGAAAGACCTCATGGCGCTGCACGAGATGTTCGAGACTCTGTTTNAGGACGACGAGGTCAAGCTGACCCTCAACTTTAAGAGCAAAAGGAATATTATAAGCCCAGCTCTCAGGCTGCATGTGCTGAAGGAAAAGAAGCCGCTGCTGAGAGAAGGAAGGGGGCAGCGATGCGGGGCGATTTTTATTCAAGGAAATCGAGGGCGNTGCTCCTTCGAGATGGGCTAAGATTTCTGATTTTCGCTTTTTAAGCTCTGCCTCATGGGACTCGATGACGGCCCTTTCACCGTTAATTTTAAGCCGCCCTTCAGAGGCTTTAATGACCAGTCCTTGCTCTTTCAAATCAGCCAGAAAGTCAGGGAGGCTTTCGGAGGGAAAGGAAGACATGAAATGCGGTGTAGGGTTGACGTGCTCCTTGTTGAGAATCATTCTCAACTGGTGCCCGCACGATGACTGAGAGCTATCTGAGCCGCAAGAGATTTCCGTTGATCATGGTTACCGGAGATAGAAAGACCATATTTTGAGCCTTAATGAATCCTGTAAGATGAACTTTTCTGCCATGCTGGCTGACATTCTCCGCACGCGTGCTGTGGAAGAGGGGGAGGGGACTGCGCTCTCAGTTCCTCATTTTGCAGGCGACCGAGATTCGCGGACAGAGAAGTATCGTTCCGTCAGCTATCGTGAGCTTCATGAGCGGGCTGAGGCCATCGCCGCCGCAATCGTCAGGTCGCCCGGAGCTTCGGATGGGCGGGTTTTATTAGCAAGAGAGCCGGGGATTGAGTGGGTAGCTTCGTTTTTTGCCTGCCTTTATGCGGGCCGAATTGCAGTGCCCTTTCCCGAACCGCGCCGTGCCTCAGAGGATGCGCGTTGGCGCAAAGTAGCACACTCCGCAGGAGTCACGCTCGTACTGACCTCCGCTAAAACAGCCCCGCTCTTTGGCCGCGCTCCGGAGAGTGCGGCAGATTGGACGGTGCTAATCACGGAAGAGCAAGTCGAGTCACCCCNAGATGGAGTGACACATGAGCCTTCTGAGATCGCTTTTCTGCAATACACTTCCGGCTCTACTGGGNATCCCAAAGGAGTGATGGTNTCCCATGAAAACCTTNTTCATAANNTGGNGGCCATTCGTGAGCGTTTCGGTCACTCGCGTGAGAGTCGTGGGGTNATCTGGCTNCCACCATANCATGACATGGGGCTTATNGGNGGGATTTTACANCCCATCTTTGTGGGCTTTCCGGTTCTTTTAATNCCTCCTAGCACNTTCATCCGGGCNCCTTTTCGCTGGNTNGAAGCNGTNAGTNAATATGGTGCGACNACAAGTGGCGGGCCGAGCTTTGCCTATCAAGNGGCGGCGCAACGCATCACCGAGGCTCAGAAAGAGCAGCTCGATCTTAAAGCCTGGTCCGTGGCATTCGTGGGAGCGGAGATGGTGNGGNCAGAGGCTCTCAGAGNTTTTGTGGAAGCGTTTTCNGCTTGTGGATTNAANGAAGAATCCTTTTCTCCNTGCTACGGTCTTGCNGAGGCGACCCTNATGGTGACTGCCCCAGCGAGGGGAGAGGGCTGGCGTTTGGCNNGTTCTGNAAAGAGTCAAAATGAGCGAGTTCTCTGCGGGGCCGCTGCCTTGGAGACTGAANTACAGATTATTGACCNAGCGACTCAGAGGCCCGTGNTGCCGGGNGANGTTGGCGAGATTTGGGTTTCTGGCCCTGGTGTGGCCCNCGGATATTGGGAGCANAGCGAGGCCACTGCAGCGGNTTTTGGANTNAAGCTTGAGGGCTTNGAGCATCTGTTTTTAAAAACAGGAGACCTTGGTTTTTTGGAAGAAGGGGAGCTCGCGATCTGTGGTCGGCAAAAAGACTTAATCGTTATTCATGGTCAGAATTATCTCCCTGCTGATTTAGAGGACGCTGCGGCGAGGGCGGCAGAACTTGACGTGATTGGAGTGGTTGCTTTTTCGGTAGAAGGTCAGGGCGAAGAACAGGCGGTGATCCTTTATGAAGTGAGGAGGTCTTCTCAGAAAGAGGATCGCTTGTCCGAACTCGGGGAAATGGTGGAGGCTGCCATTTTGCGGGAATTTCAGCTGCCACTGCTACGGACCGAGAGACTGCACGCAAGCACTTGAGTCACTTGAGCAAAGAAACAGCTTGAAATTGTTTTTTCGTTCGTACATCAGGTTCCAGGAATGTTGCAAGCCCGCTCAAATCCCAGCCATCTGGCACAGAACTAGGTAAAGGATTGCGCTTCAGATCCATCTGGGCACCACATCTTAAAGCTCTGAGCCCATCCTGGTCTGGAATTTCCACCCGGTATTTCCAACCCGTCTGATTCAGAGGGGTTGGAAATCAAAGTGGAAATTCAAAAAACCCATTTTGCCATGCACCACGCCAAAAATTAGAACGCGAGCGAGGAAACCGTTCCGCTTATGCCCAAAAAAGCTGCCCCAAACTGCGAAGCATGATGCGGTATCTTTTAGAAATCCTGCGGCAAACTGCCTTTCAGTGGGCCACACGTCATGCCAAAATTGTGGAATGGCGCCTTCCTGGATCAAGAAATATAGATTTTGCTGCCGGGGGCCAACAAATAGATGCATGAATGACTGCAGGGGTCAAT
>NYVY01000007.1 GCA_002684875.1 Pseudomonadota bacterium | reverse complement strand
TTAGGCCTCGTAAAAACCCAACCTTTCCCCTGTGTTTTTCCCTTAGTGTCTTCAAAAAACTTAAAATACTCGGTTGTTAAATCATCAAAAAATTCCGTAGAGTCAGGTCTTTCGCTTGTGTAACCAGAGACAGTAACTTGATCCGATGAGTCAGTAATATTTAATGAGGCTCTCAATTTGAACATTTTTAATCTATTTATGACTGTTGAGCTCAATGATTTTGGCACAATAATAAAGTAATGATTATCCTCTTTTCGGCAAATTTTTAATAATGATATTAACCGACCTTTGGCGTCGCAGTAACAGCTTGTTTGCACTAACTGCGCCCCCTTTTTACTTTGATCTGACAAATCTAAAGCTGAAATATCATTGGATAATTGTTTTTGCAAAAAATCCCTACTGTCAGGACCATCAATTTCGATACACGAAAAATTTGTGGAATAAAATAACATTTTTATTTAAATAGGTAAATTATATGAAAAAAAAACTATTCCTAGTTTAATATTAAATAAACAGGNTTTTTTATTTTATGAAAATTTTTTTAAAACTTTCTTTCTTCATGATTTCAATTCTAGCAGTTGTAGTCGCAACTGCCTATTTCTGGATTCATAGAGACTTGATACCGTCAAATAACGCTTCCTACGACCAACTAGAGCCACTAGAACTGGTTGTTGAAGCTGGTGATTCCGCCCACACCGTAGGGAAAAAGCTCGGAGATTTGTCTTTAAAAACTGGTCCTGCAACTTTCGTTTTTTTTAGCAGATTATTTGGACTNCATAAGAATTTGAAGGCTGGGGTTTATCATATACAAAAAGAAGAGTCCTTGGCTTCAATTCTTACTAGAATATCCCAAGGGGACGGGGTACATGCATCCATTACGCTACTCGAAGGGTGGACCTTTAGACAGGTTATGAATAGTATTCATTCACACCCTCATGTTAAAAAAACTCTGGATGCTAAAGATATAGATGCTTTGTCAATGAGATTAGCTTTAGAACTTGGCGTAGATAGCAACAGTATAGAGGGTTGGATTTTTCCAGATACATACTTTTTTCAGTACGGAGCTACCGACCAACAATTATTGAAAAGGGGAGTTTGGTTACAACGAAAAACGCTTGCAGAAGCATGGCAATCAAGAAGTCAAGACTCAAAATTGCAAACGCCACGAGATGCTTTGAACCTAGCTTCAATTATCGAGAAGGAAACTCAACATCCTCCAGACAGANGTCTAGTATCTGGTGTATTTCACAATCGGTTAGCTATGAAAATGAGGCTTCAGTCTGACCCAACNATAATCTATGGATTAGGCAGTAGTTTTGANGGTAACTTAAAACGCAAACATCTTAAACAAGATTCTTCATACAACAGTTACTTACGGGTTGGATTACCGCCAACCCCTATTTCCAACCCAGGTAAAGACGCGCTCTTTGCTGCAGTGAACCCCGAAAGGACAGAGGCACTTTACTTTGTTGCGAAGGGTGATGGAACTTCGCATTTTAGTCGAACATTTAGAGAACATAAGAAAGCGGTCAACTATTATCAAAGAGGAAAAGGTAGGCCTCCATTAACTAAAATTAAACCAAAGACAAATTAATATGGGTCAGTTAATTGTTTTTGAAGGGTTGGATGGATCAGGAAAAACCACACAGATTAGTCTATTAAAAGACTTTTTAGAACAAAAAGGTCAACAAGTTATTTCCACCCGGGAGCCAGGGGGCACTATTTTTGGTGAAAAATGTAGAGATTTATTCTTAACAGATGGTATTACGGGAATTTCTGAAGCTTTTATTGCATTTGCATCCCGCGTTGAACATATTAATGATGTGATAAATCCAGCATTAAAGGATGGTATGTGGGTTTTGTGTGATAGATTTTCTGATTCTACTCTAGCTTATCAGGGATATGGAAGAGGCGTTGATTTAGATACATTAAATCATTTAGTAGACTTTATAGAACGCAAACTACCTAGTTATACGACTATTTATATGGATAGCCATCTTGAAGGAATAAAAAAAAGAATATCAAATCGTGAGACCACAGACAAAAAGTTTGATGAGGAAACTTACGATTTCTTTTCGCGCGTGAGAAATGGGTATGAAGAAATTATGAAAAAGAAAGGGNATGGAGCATTAATAATTAATGGANATAAGAATATTAATGAAGTTTTTGAAAATATTGTTAGTGGCGTCACCGAAATTGCAAATCTAAAATAAAGACCTGTATTGAAAATATCTGAAATAAATAAAAAAATATTGAAAATCAGGCCCTCTTCTTTGCTTGTAAAAGTTTCAGTTATGAGTGACTTAGCTGTTTTAGCGAACAAGTTAGCGCAAATTTATTTATGCAAATATGTGACAAACGAGAAACCATGTGCTTCATGTAAGAACTGTCGCTTATTGCTGTCTGGAACACATCCNGACTTTATTTCCATCTTTNCCGAAGATAGNCCAGAGGAAAGCATTAAAATCAGTGAAATCAATAATTTNAATAGTTTTTTTCAACTATCTTCTAACCAAGGAGGAAGTCGGTTATTTTGTCTTGGTTTGTTTGAGGAATTAAATAAAACTATACAGAACTCTTTATTAAAAGTGTTGGANGAGCCTCCAGGCGATTTGAAAATTCTTATCTTTTCAAAAAATTTCGGGGCTATATTGCCAACGATTATATCGAGATGTCAGATTATAACAATTCAGGAGCCAAGAGAAAGTATTGCTANACAGCTTAGTGAAAAATTTNAAAACTTAGATACTACACTAGCAATGTTTTTAGAAAANGGTAAAAACTTAAACGTGTCCAGAGCGGCAACCGCCTGCCAAAGCTATAATATCGACGATGTAATTAATCGGCTTTTATATTTGATGAATGACCTGTCTTTAATTTACCATAATAGAGTTCCTTATAATTTTAAAAAATTCGAAAAGAATATTAAAAGACCGACCTCTAATCAAGAAAATAAAATAAAATGGATAGAAGCTTATTGGTCTATTTTAAATTTAAAGCGATACAGCAAACAAAACCCTAATAAAACACTATTTTTGGAAAAAGTATTTGTGGAAATAAAAAATGGATTCAATTGACTACGCTGATTCACATTGTCATCTAAATTACCCTGGTTTGGTTGAGATTCAAGATGATGTAATAACCAGAATGCATAAAAATAATATTAAATATGCGTTAAATGTATGCACGAAACTTGAAGAGTTTGACAAAATTTATAAAACTGTGTCTCAGCATGACTTCTTATATGCCTCTGTCGGCATTCATCCCGATACGACTAAAAATAGTGAAGCGACAGTAAAAAAACTTTGCGAAATTGGTTATAAAAAGAAAGTTGTAGCGATAGGGGAGACAGGTTTAGACTATTTTAGAAAAGAGGGTGAAAATTTAGATTGGCAGAGAGAGAGGTTCAGGAAACATATTAGGGCGGCAAGAGAGTTAAAGAAACCTCTTATAATTCACATGCGAGAAGCCACAGAAGACACCCTAAAAATATTAAAAGAAGAAAAAGCGGTTGATTGTGGGGGAGTGATGCACTGTTTTACAGAGTCGTTGGAGGTTGCAAAGCGTGCCATAGATTTAAATTTTTTAATTTCTATATCGGGAATCGTTACATTTAAAAAAGCTGAACAAGTTCAAAAGGTTGCTGCGAATTTGCCAATAGAGTCGCTTATGGTTGAGACTGATTCGCCTTTTCTAGCACCTGTTCCGTATAGAGGAAAACTCAATGAACCTTCCCATGTCAGTAGAGTGGTTGAGAAAATTAGTAATTTGAGAGATGAATCTGAGCAATATATTGCTGGTAAAACACTGCTCAACTTTAAGCAGTTTGTTAAAGCTTCTTAAAACAATTGTAAAGCTAATGTCGTATAATATATATTATGTAAACTCAAAATGTATACGTTGCTACATAAATTAAAAGATTATCTCGCTCTGCACATAGTTGACCACGGGTTTGTAAGAGCAATTTATCCAAATTTATATCCAATAGATGAAAAATTATTTCGTTCGGGACAACCAAGCCCTTCTCAGCTTAAAAAGCTAAAATTTAAATACGGTATTCAAACAATAATTAACTTACGAGGTGAAAACGGCTTATCTGCTTTTAAACTTGAAAAGAAAGCATGTCAAGTTCTTGGTCTGACTCTAGTTAACCTGAGAATATATTCAAGAAACCCTCCTAATTTTGAAGAAGTCGACCAACTGTTAAAAACTTTTAACACAATCAAATACCCTGCGCTTATTCATTGCAAATCTGGAGCAGATCGTACTGGTATCGTGGCAGCGCTCTATAGAATTCTAATTTTAAAAGAATCAATTGAAGATGCTATGGATGAGCTAAGTTGGAAGTATGGTCACATAAAGACCTCTAATACTGGTGTTTTAGATTATTTTTTTGAATCTTATCTAAAACAAAATAAAAATAAAAAAATTCCATTCTTGAAATGGGTGCAAACATATGACCCAAAGTCATTAAAAAATGAGTTCAGAAGCATTGGTTGGGTTAATTTAATAACTGACAAGATAATTAATAGGGAATAATTTATCAAAGGTCGATATTTACAGAAATTATTTAATTACGCATACCATTACAAATTAGTGCTAGTTTGCTCTATTACTGCGATGATCGGTGTTGCTGTGCTCGAGCCACTTGTTCCCGCGTTGCTAAAGCCTTTAATAGACGAAAATTTTAGTCAAATCCCTGAAACTAACCCACTAAAAATTCCTCTTTTTTTACTCACTGTCTTTTTTTTCAAAGGAATCGCTGAATATTTCTCAAGTGTTTTGAGCCAATGGATCGCGAATAAGGTAATTACGGATATAAGAGATGATATTTTTAGACACCAACTAAGTCTTAGCATCAAAAATCATCAAAAAGAATCACCAGGTAGAATAATTTCTCGATTTTTATATGACATTCCTCAAATATCAATGTCGTTATCTACCGCTTGGATTATTATAATTAGGGATACATTAATACTTATTGCTCTAATAAGTTATTTACTCTACGTTTCTTTGGATTTAACTATGGTTATGTTGGTTGTTTCTCCTCCTATCGCTATTTTAATTAATATTATTGGTAAACGGTTGAGAAAAACAAACGTAGATATTCAAGAAAAAACTGGTGTGATGACAAAAGTAATAAATCAAGCTATTACTGGAATTAAGGAAATAAAACTTTATGCTATGGGAGACGCACAAACAAGGTCGTTTAAAAAGATCTCAGAATCTATACGCTCTAGTACGATGATAATAGTAAAATTAGCCGCTGCAAATGTGCCGATAGTACAATTCCTCGCCGCTTTGGCTGTTACCGTTGTAATCTACCTAGCAACATTACTGTCTCAAGAAAACCGGTTATCACCTGGAGAATTTGTTTCATTTATAGCAGCAATGTCGTTAATGTTTGAACCGATAAGAAGATTGACGGGGGTAAATGCTGTAATACAGAAAGGATTTGCTGCGTGCCAAAGTATTTTTAATATCCTCGACCAAAAAACAGAAGTTATTGAGGAGTTCAAAAATGAAAAAGTAGCGACTGCTGGCAACAAAAATACAAGTGAAATAATTAGTTTTTCTAATGTATGTTTTTCTTATACTGATGTTGATTCGAATGCTATAGCAAATATATCATTTAACATTAACGAAAAGGAATATATTGGCATAGTAGGAAGTACTGGTTCAGGAAAGTCTACATTATTTAATTTGATATCAGCTTTTTATATCCCTCAGAAAGGAGAAATTAAATTTTATGGGAACTCAATTAATGAGCTCAACGTTACAGATTACCGAAAAAAAATAGCTTTAGTGGGCCAACCAGTTACGCTTTTTGACGATACAGTCCTTGCAAATATCATCGTTGGGAATCAAGAAGCGTCGGTTGATGATATAGATCGAGCTTTAGAATTAGCTTACTGTAAGGAGTTTATTTCCAAGTTACCTAAGAAAAATAATACTATTATTGGCACAAATGGTGAGAATTTATCTGGCGGGCAGAGACAGCGAATTGCAATAGCTAGGGCAATAATAAAAAATGCTTCTGTTTATTGTTTCGATGAACCAACGTCAGCACTAGACGCTTTCTCAGCCGAAAAAATCCAAGCTATGTTTTCTATGTTAAAAGGCAAGAAAACCTTAATCGTTATTAGTCATGATTTAACACTTTTGAGAAACGCAGATCGTATACTTGTTTTTGACAAAGGATCCTTAGTTGAACAAGGTTCGCACGCTGAATTAAAGGAAAAAAGGTTTTACTCTAAGTTAATAAGAGAACAAAAAAAACAGCATTGATGAAAATTTCTTTTTAAAAAAGGTTCTTGTATAGCTCGCAGTATTTATTTACCATCAATGGAATAGAAAACTTCTCTTTGATGACTTCTATGCCGTTATTACCGAGAACATTCCTAAGGTCTGGATTTTCTATAAGTCTTATAATTGCTTTCTTTAAAGATTCAGAACAGCCTTGTTTAACAACTAAGCCATTTCTTTGGTCTATGACACACTCAGGAATTCCACCAACTCTTGTAGCAACTATTGGGATACCAGCAGCAGATGCCTGTAATAATGAGATTCCAAGTCCTTCTTTTAATGCTGGATGTACAACAATATCAAAACTCGGTAATAACTCATGCACATCTTTAACAAAACCCTTCATATGAATTTGATTAGTTAAATTGAATTCCGCTATTTTTTTTCTTATCACTTTTTCATAATGACCCTTTCCGTAGAAATAAACTTGTATTTTATTATTGTTTTTTAAAACATCATGTAGTGCATCAATCAGAAAAAGATGACCTTTTCTTGGTATTAATTGAGCTACCACTGCTATAGAAATTGTGTCCTCTTTTGAATATTGTTTTTCAAAAAATAATTTTTTGTTTAAGTTTTCATCTTTTAAATCTGGTAATTCAATAGCACTTTTAATTGTCAATAACTTATCATGATGAATTTTATGTTTTAGTAAAATATTTCTAATTGCATCTGAAATGGAAACGACTTTTTGATAAAGCGGGTACTTTAGCTTAGAAAAAAAACTTTCCTCGTCATCTACTCTTCTGGTCAGTATGCATTTTGTTCTGGTCAAAAAACCAACCAGACCTCCATAAAAATCAACACCCCTCCTACTATGTACATGTATAACATCAGGCTTTTCAATGATAGTGATACAAAGAATTTTAAAAAAAATTGATAAATCTAAGTCACCATAAAACGACACCCCATATATTTTTGTTCTATCTTGTAATTTATTAGTCAGTTCATTTTGATAAGGGCAAATTAGGACATTATCTATACCAGAGACACAAAGACCATTGATTAAGTGAAAGACCTGTGTAGATCCTCCGTAAAAGTTTTTTCCTCCTTCTATATGCAATACTTTCATTTCTTATTATCAATTTTCTACTAGTGACAGAACCTCTGTTCTAACTGATGATACAGTAATTTTTTTTAAACAGGTGTGTGTTTTACTAGATACTACATCTTTCCTATGATGTAAGAAATCGTTAGCAGTCCAAATTATTTTTATATTTTTAT
>NYVY01000052.1 GCA_002684875.1 Pseudomonadota bacterium | reverse complement strand
ATATGGCAAATTAAAAATTTATTTTTATGTAACGACAAGCTGAATGGCTTTATATGATCATAAAGAGTATTCACTTATAATTATTTTGTAAAGAAAATTGTAAGTTTTATGGGTCCATCTCTTTCAATTATTTTTTACTCATTGTAATTGTGTATTAAATATGGTAATCCTAACGATGTTAATGATTTGGCGTGGGGATAAGGAGAATATTATGGCAGAGGTTACTCTTTTAAAGNATTTNACAAAAGCCATCGTCAGTTTGGAGGGAGAAGAAATTGATGTAAGCGAGTTAGGAGATTTGCCTCTNTCGGTAATTNTTGATGGAAAGGTGAGNAATTTTGAAAAATTAGAATTAAGAAAGTACACCTTTAGCCTCCCGAACGAAAANGGTGGTGTTTCTTCGCAATCGATGTTCTCTTTAGTTTGCATTCCTGATGTTCCNGACGGAGAGCCTTTTCTTCGAAAAGAACAAAGNCCTGAAGGAATTANAGAGAANGNNTCNGTTGACGCTGCTCAAGTNAAACTCAGAGGTTTTAACTATGAAGTAGTTAAGGAGATTTTTTTAGCTAATTAGCCTAACTTNTAATAATTTTTGAAATTNTTATTNANCNTTNTGAGCTAAGATTCGTGGAGTTGAGGAATATTCTTAACTCATNCNCAAATTGNANCGCAAGATTTTCTGATGAGATAGCACAAAATATGGTTGAACCTGATCCAGTAATTCGGCAGCTTTGTTGTGGGATAGAAAGTTTATCAGCTGCATATTTCATGGCCTCCATATACTCTTCTAATTTAGGAAATAATTTAAATACGGTTTCTTGTAAATCGTTAGTTCCATAAGTCCAAAATGGTTCAGTAGTAGAAGNAAATCTTTTGGTTTCCTGACTANTTCTGTTTTTTTTCATGTCACTTTTTGAAATAATAAGGTTTTGAAAAATAAGTTTCGTTGATACTGGTATCTTTGGAGTTAATGTAATAACGTGGGATGGAAGAATATCTAAATTTTCTAGTGATTTTAATTTTTCCCCAATTCCTTCAACTAGACAATTTTCACCTTTGATGAAAAAAGGTACGTCTGCACCTAAAAGGCGGCCTATTGCTTTTAGATCTCGGTAAGACAGACCAAGTTTCCACATTTGGTTTAGCCNAGTCAATACAGAAGCTGCGTTAGAGCTTCCTCCCCCTAGCCCAGCTCCTATAGGGATTTTTTTAGTTAGGTGTATATTACAGCCACCTTTATATCCTGTTTCTTTTTTAAGTTGCGTNGCAGCTCTNAAGCATAAATCAGAATGCCCCAAACCACTCAAATCACCGTCCCTGGAAATTTTATCAGTGGTGGTGTTTTTAATTCTGAGCTTGTCATAAAAATTTATTTTCACGAAAATGCTATCAATCTCGTGATAACCGTTAGACTGTTTTCCAGTAACGTGAAGGTAAAGATTAATTTTGGCANGGCATTTAATAACCATATCGATTAAATAATTTCAGTCAATTATAAATTTCAAAGAGACTTTTGTATTCTTAAATTTTTGAGTAAAATCAATTTTTTTCTTTCTAGGGTTTGCAAATGGTGATTCGTCGTAACGTTTAAAAATTAAACTAATTTTATCCAAAATTTCAGTTAGTGATTTTTTTGTTAATTGAAATTTGAGAAACTGATGAATTTTTTTTGTTATTTGCTGAGGTGGAATATATGTATTGTCGGGTAGGCTGTATTCCCATTCCTGGTTTTTAGTAACTAACGGGTTTTTTGCACTTAAAAACTCATTACCCCATAAGTCCGAAATTGTTAAGGTTTGAAAGACAATTCCCTTTTCAATCGTTTTTCTCCACTCGAACCTTGCACGACCAACTCTTTTGTCATTATTAGTTTCCTGCAAGATGAGAATTCGCCCCGTGAAACTTTCCCCGTCTGTCTTTGGCAGGATAGTAGAACATGATGATAGAAAAACGCCAGCAAATAATAATAGACTGATTTTATTTACGCAACTGATCAACACTTATTTTTAACCTAGTAAGAGTGTCGAGTAGAATAGAACTACTCGGATTTTTTTTTAAAACCCGAACTAAATATTTTTAACGCAAACTCTCTTTTCGAAAGTGCCCAAAGCACTTCGCCGTAGTGCGCTGAAATTTCGGCATCTGGTTGAGAATCGTACGCTTTTTCTAACCATTTTTTGGCAAGTTCTAAGTTTCCTAATCTAAAGTTTATCCAACCCATACTGTCTATTATGTGCGGATCTTGCGGCGCAAATCTAAGTGCAGCTTTAATTAACCTTTGAGCTTCCTTGAGATTATTATTGGCATCAGCCATGCTATACCCTAACGCGTTCAACGCTTGGGCATGATCGGGTTTAAGATTTACAAGGTTTCTCAGAATTTCCTCCATTTTTTGGCTATCCCCGTTCCTGTAATAAAGCATTGCTCTCGAATACATTACGTTTGGTAAAGTTTGATCTTTTTTAGAAATATTCTCAAAAATTTCTAAGCCCTTTTTTACATTTTTTGTTTGATTAACTAGAACACTCAACTCGTTGTAGAAAGATTCAACATTGCCTTTACCCCTGAATGTTTCACGCTCGGCAGCTAATATTTGCATTAGTTGGTCATATTTCTCAGTGACTAATAGAAGAACTTTAACAGTCTCTCTGGCCGATACATCAGTCTTATCTACAGTTAACCAGATTGTTGCTCCCTTAAGTGCAGTTTCATTATCTCCAATCGCCAAGGCTAATTCGGTCGCACGCTTTGCTGCACCTATATCCTTTGTTTTTGATGCAACATCTAAATAAGTCAAAGCAGCACTGGGGATGTTGCCTGACAATAACGCGATTTCACTGGCTAAAATTTGAAATATAATTTCTGGAGGAGTGGACGTATTTTCACTTATCGGTTTACTTAGTACCTGTTCTCCCAAAAGTAAATTGGAGCAAACTAGTGAAATTAAAATAAAATTTCTCGAAAATATCATAATATATAAACTGACAACAAACAAAGTAAACCCTAAAGCATGCCAGAGCTTCCTGAAGTAGAAGTTATAAAAAAATCTTTAAATCATCGTCTAAAGAAACAGTTTATAACAAATGTATGGACCAGTAAATTCCGAATGCGTTCCCAGCTTACTGCGCAGGACCAAGAGCTTGTAAAGGGAAAAATGATTGAAAAAGTTTCGAGAATTGGAAAGTTCCTTGTTATTCAGTTGCCTGACAGTTTTTTACTACTCCACTTTGGTATGAGTGGTAGGCTATTAATAGCTAAAAACAATGAAGAAATAAAAAAAATTCAATCGACAAAACACGTTCATTTTTTGTTGGGTCTTTCAAGCATATACATCTTTTTACATGACCAACGCAGATTTGGTGGAGTAAGGTTAGTTAGAAAAAGCGAGGCTGACTCTATTGTGAGTTTAAAAAAAATATTAAACATAGGGGTTGATCCAATTGAGGATCTATTTCGGCCACGTGATTTCTTTAAAAAAACAGCTCGTGTAAAAAGAAATATAAAGTCGTATCTTATGGATGGATCTAAGATAGCAGGGGTTGGAAATATTTACGCTACTGAAAGTCTTTTTAGAGCGGGCGTAAATCCCGAGACACCGACGAACAAATTAAGTTTAGCTGCATGGTCTCGCATTATCGGTTGTATTCAATTTGTTTTAACAATTGCAATTAAACAAGGTGGAAGCACTTTAAGAGATTTCACTGATCCAACTGGTAAACGCGGTGACTTCACCACTAACCATTTGGTTTATGGAAAAAAAAATTTTAACTGTGTCGTTTGTAATGCTCGCCTTGATGCCAAGCTGATTAATCAAAGGACGACAGTTTTTTGCAAGTTTTGTCAAAAAAGAAACTAAATAAAAGCTTTTCGAAGCTACTTATAAAGTGGGGCTATGCAAATGGTCGTAATAAGTTACCCTGGCAAGTTGGAACAGAAAATAGACTTGATCCATACAAAGTTTGGGTCTCTGAAATTATGTTACAACAAACTAGAGTTAGTTCAGTTTTACCAAAATTTAATGAGTTTATTAAACGTTTTCCAAAAGTTTTAGATCTTGCTGACGCAAATTATAATGAAGTTCTAGAATCTTGGGTTGGGCTAGGTTATTATAGAAGAGCAAAGTTTCTTCACACAGCTGCCAAGATTATTGTCCGAAAAGGAAGAGTCAAATTTCCTTCAAGTGCTAAAGAGTGGGAAGCTCTACCAGGCGTGGGACCTTCAACAGCTGCTGCTATTTCTTCTTTTGTAAACCTTGAGAGAGTTGCTATAATGGACTCAAATGTTTATAGAGTTATAGCAAGGTTCTACTGTTTAACAGATTTAGGAAGTGAAAGTAAGAACAGAAAAAAGGCATTAGAGTTGGCTCTCCAATTGCTTCCAAAGGACCCTGAGTATATGCCTTTTTATAGCCAGTATATTATGGATTTAGGAGCCTTAATTTGCACCACTAAAAATCCTAGTTGTGACTTATGTCCAGTCTCAAACGGTTGTGATGCAAAAGCTTCAAATATGATCGACAAGTTTCCTGTTCGAATTCAAAAGAAGTGGAAAGAAAAGATTTTAGATTGGAATCTCTTAATTACTGAAAACAAAATTTTGCTTGAAAGACAGTTGAAAGACAGCCTATGGCACTCATTATTCGTGCCAGCAACAAAAGAATCTCTGATCTCTCCTCAAACGTCTTCCGAAAAATTATTCATAAAAAGATACAGAGTAAACGTTTCAAATTGTAAACTTACCATTAATGTTTGGAAAGAAGATTTAAGTTCAAACAATATCCTCCTCAAGAAGAATCAAATACTGGTGGATGTTACAAACGTCCGAAACGCTCCTTTACCTAAAGTTTTAGTAAAGATACTTCAAGATTTATCACTATCTTAGTGGCGCTAACCTAGTCGTCTATGTCTAGTCAAAACTCGCCATGTTTTTTTTAAATTTTTTGAAACTTGTTCACAACAATAAACCGACCGATGTCTTCCTCCTGTACACCCAATCGATATCGTAATATACGACCTTTCTTTATTTAGATATGCGGAGATCCAAACATCTAAAAATTTGTAGAGGTCTCCGAGAAAATCTTGAACTACCTTGTTAGAAGAAAGGTAAGAGATAACTTCATCATCTTTTCCTGAGAGTAGTCGCAGATCTTTCTGGTAAAATGGATTTGGCAAACATCTGGAATCAAACACCATATCAGAGTCAATAGGAATTCCATTTCTGTAAGAGAAGGATTGCACAACAACTAATGAATCACGACTTTTTTCTCCTCCTACCAATTCAAAAACTAACTTTTTTAAGTCGTTTGGATTAAGCTGGCTAGTGTCAAGGGTAAGAAATTTTCCTTGGAGGCTTGCAAGTAAAAATTTTTCACGCACTATACATTCCCCGACTGTGAGAGATTTTTGTTCATGGTTGGAAAAGTTTTCTTGAAAACTAAAAGGGTGTCTTCTTCTAGTTTCTGAGTACCTTCTTTGCAGAATAAGTTCTGACGCAGTCAAAAAAATACCATTAATATTGTATTCATTTTTTAATTTCTCAAGAGCAGGAGAGAGTCGTTCTGAACTCTCTTTGTCCCTAGCATCAACAGAAATTGCTATTTTTCTGTAGTCTTTTTCGGATAATAATTTTAAAGTTGTACCTAGTAAAGAAACGGGTAGGTTATCTATACAGTAAAAGCCTAAATCTTCTAGCATATTTAGCGCGGATGATTTCCCTGAACCAGATAAACCAGTCACCACGAATACTTCCTGCATATTAATTTTTTTGACTGGAACGTTTAATAGCCAATCTTTGCTTGCTCATAAATTCTTCCATTGAATCTACTCCTCTGAGTTGCAAAACAGTGTTCCTTACAGCAGCCTCTACTAAAACAGCTAAATTACGTCCTGCTGAAACTGGAATTATCACTTTTTTTATTTTTAGACCTAGAATTTCTTCGTATAAAGCCTTTAGTGGGAGTCTATCGTACTCATTTATGACAGACCGTTTTACTAATTGTACAATTAGTCGCAATCTCATTTTTCTTCTGACGCTGGATTCTCCGAAAATAGTTTTTATATTCAGGAGACCAAGCCCTCTAACCTCAATAAAGTTTCTCAAAAGTTCTGGGGATTTTCCTTCAATTACTTCATCGGCAACTCGTATAAGTTCAACTGCATCATCTGCTACCAAGCCATGCCCTCTGGTGAGCAGTTCCAACCCTAATTCGCTTTTACCAAGTCCTGATGACCCAGAAATCATCACTCCCAAACCCAGAACATCCATAAAAACACCGTGTCTTGTTTCTCTGGGAGCTAGGGTCTTTGCAATAAGAACTCTAAGTTTTTCTATGATTCCTGCTGCAGATGTTCCCGTACTAAGCAATGCAATATTTTCCCTTCTACAAGCCAAAAATATTTCCTCGGGAGGAACTTGTTCTTCGGCAATTATAATCGCTGGTGGTTTAGCGGAGAAGAGCTCAGCACTTAAATATTTTCGACGATTGGTGTCAAGGTCGTTAAAATATTTTACCTCTGGAATTCCGAATACTTGTATTCTGTAAGGATGAATCAGGTTGAGGTGTCCAATAAGGTCAGCGCTTTCTTGAGCATTACCAGAAAGTATTGCTTCTGTGGAATTTTCATTTAGAATCCAGGTCAATTTCAAAAACTTAAGGTTATTTGAAAAAAAATTACTTACCTTGAGCATTGTCTTTTAACCTAACTTCTGGCAACGCTAGTTCCCATGAACAAATAATTTCATGCATTTCAGATGGGCTAGATGTTTTTCTCAACAAACAAACAAAATCTTCAGAAGACAACATGTTAGCAATCTCAGACAATGTTTTTAAATGTTCATCGTTTGAATTTAACGGGACTAAAAGAAAAATAAGCAGATCCACAGGTTCGCCATCATTTGCATCGAAAGGGATTGGTTTTGTTAACGAAAAAAATAAAGAATGTGCTCTCTTTATTCCATCAACTCTGCCATGAGGAATAGCTATTCCATTTCCTAGCCCAGTTGACCCCAGTTTTTCTCGAGAGAATAATGCATTGAAAATCTTGCTTCTTGCTATTTTTGACCTTGACTCTAAAAGAAGGCTGGCTTGTTCAAAAACTCTTTTTTTACTGCTTGCTTGGTCCAGAACTACTATATTATCTGTTGGCAAAATTTCTGCAAGTTTATTCATGAGAGTTGATTACTAAAGATCCTCAATCAATCCGAAACTTTAGTTGAATGCATGTTAACCATATGAATTTCTTTATATTTCACTATTTGTCGTTCTATTTTGTTTGCAAGAAGATCAATAGCAGTATACATGTCCTTGTCTTCTACCTCTGCATGTATGTCTTTACCTGGCAAGTGAGTTGTTACTTCTATTTTTTTATGTAATTTGTTAACTTCTAATACAAAAGTAAAGTTGAGTTGACGTTTACATTTCCTGCTAATCTTTATAAATTTTTGTCTGACATATCGCTTTATTGAGGAAGTGAGTGAAATTTGATGACCTGTAATTCTTATATTCATAATTCTTCTCCTATCTTCTTTTTCGAATGCTTGCACTTGGTATTTTTAGAGACTCTCTATATTTTGCAACGGTTCTTCTTGCTATAACTATACCTAATGAAGAAAATTTATCAGACATGTTTTGGTCAGATAATGGTTTTTTTGGGTTTTCTTCATTAATCCAGTCCTTAATTTGTTCTTTAATGGCTGTCCCAGAGGCAACTCCACCCGTTTCTGTTAATACGTGGCTCCCAAAAAAATACTTTAATTCAAAACAACCTAGTGGTGTAGAAATATATTTTTGGTTTGTAACTCTTGAAACAGTGGACTCATGTAATTCACAACGTATTGCCACGTCTCTCAACACCAACGGTTTCATTGCTCTTGGACCAATTTCAAAAAAATCTTGTTGAACTTCCACGATGGTCTGAGAGACCCTAAGAATAGTGTCAAATCGTTGATGAATATTTTTTAACATCCATTTTGCTTCTTGCAATTGTTGGCTCATTGAATTTCCTGTGCCAGAAATGTTTCGTAAAGCTGTGGCGTAGTCTTGATGAATCCTTAACCTAGGGATTGCAGCCTCATTTAATTTTGCTGTCCACTGTCCTTCAGAGTTCTTGTATGCAAGGGTATCAGGTATCACAGCAGTTGCTATTTCTTCTCTAAATGATGAACCAGGTCTGGGGTTGAGTTGTCTGATCTCGTTTTCAGCACTCAATATAATATCTTTTGAAAACCCAGTATTTTTACTTAGGCCCGATATGTTATGTTGAGCTAAAAGGTTTAAGTGGTTACAAACTATTTCTAGCGCAGCATTTAGCACCGTACTGTCAATTATCTCCTTCTTTCCAATTAATTGAATTTCAAGGCAATTTGCTAAGTCTTTAGCACCAACTCCAAGCGGATCAAAACTTTGCAGTAATTTCAAACCTATCAGCCTTTCATCTACGCTTAGAGGACTTCCATATAGTTCTGCAAACTCTTCTCGAAAAGGTTGTTCAACTTCTTCAACATCCTCCCTTAAAAAACCATCCGAATCTAAGGCATGAATAAGTATTTCCACCCAAGCTCGTTCTCTATCAGATAGTTTCATAGTAGCTAATTGAGAGACGAGGTGTTGTGTTAGGGATATAGGATCTTCTTTAAGACTTTCTCTAAAATCATCGGAGTCATCGTTATTTATTTTATTTTTAGTAGTTTTAACTTGGGACCATGGCTCAGAGTTTTTTATTTCGTCTTGACTAGTACCAAACTCATTTTTTTCTGAGTAAGGAGCCTCTACTCGCTCAACCTCTGATTGACTAGATGTTACATTAGTTTCTACTTCATCGGTTATCTCGGTGGATGCTTTGTTTACAGAGGTTTCTACTGACCCTTCATTGCCTTCTTCAAACTCTAACAGAGGATTTTCTAAAATAACACTTTCAAGTTCTTCCCTCAATTCTATGGTAGACATTTGAAGAAGTTTAATTGACTGCTGGAGTTGAGGAGTCAATGTAAGCTGTTGGCTTGTTTTTAATCCAAGGGTGGTTTTCATCTTAAAGTTTGAAATTTTCTCCTAAGTACGTTTTTCTAACAGTTTCATCATCTATTATTTGGTTGGGACTTCCGTTAGCTAAAACTGTCCCATCATTCATGATTGTTGCCTTATCACAAATTCCTAACGTTTCTCGTACATTATGGTCTGTAATCAAAACGCCAATTGAACTATCTTTTAAAAATCTTATTATGCGCTGGATTTCTATGACAGCGATTGGATCTACACCAGCGAAAGGTTCATCTAAAAGCAAGAAACTAGGGTTAGTTGCAAGGGATCTAGCGATTTCTACTCTTCTCCTTTCTCCACCAGACAAGGTACGTCCTAAGTTATCTTTAATCGAGGTTATTTGAAGGTCCTCCATAAGTTTATCTCTTTTTTCCTTGATATTAGACTTTTTTGTCTCCTCAGAGTTGAGTTTATTACTTCTCAGTTCTAAAATTGCTTCGATGTTCTGGCTAACGGTCAATTTTCTGAAAATAGAAGCTTCTTGTGGCAGGTATGATATTCCACTTAAAGATCTCTTATATAACGGATCTTTTGTTATTTTTTTTTCGTTTATAAAAACGTCACCATTGTCGG
Source organism: Pseudomonadota bacterium (assembly GCA_002684875.1). Taxonomy (GTDB): domain Bacteria; phylum Pseudomonadota; class Gammaproteobacteria; order Burkholderiales; family Burkholderiaceae_A; genus UBA7377. Next base: position 5,963 of record NYVY01000052.1, on the reverse strand, counting down.
GAAAGGTGATGCCAAGTATCATGCAGAAACAAGTTGTTTTTCCTGCACCATTTGGTCCAAGTAATCCAACAACCTCACCACTTCTTACGGAAACTGAAACCTTACGAACAATTTTTCTTCCTTTAAAACTTTTTTCAAGGTCTTTAGCTCTTAGCGTATAACGGGTATCCATATTTTTAGTCGACAGAATTTCTTGGCATCAATGTCATTCTAGTCCTAAGTTCTCCGGGTTGTGTCTTCGCCTTGTAAATCTCGGATGAGTTGTTATAACTCAATTCATCACCAGAAACTTGCTCTTTAATCTGGCCATTTTTCCACCTTACGAGTTTAGCCTGTCCTTTAAGTAAAAACAGTGCGTCTTTTTCATCGTAATCGAGCTTTATTGCTTGCCCCTCGATCCATTCGCCATCACTTTTCCTGCGTGTTTTAAAGATTGCTGGAGAACCAACAAATTCGCAGTAGGACATCCCAGCCTCATTTTGTTTTAGGGTTAGTTCATCTCCTTTTAAAATTAGGCTGCCACGGACAAGCACCACATTTCCAATAAATTTCGTTACTGAGTTAAGGTCATCATGTTGAATTGAGTTAGCATCGATTTGAAGAGGAAATCTTTTGTTTGTCTCTTCAAGTTCAGCACGACCGAGAGAAAACCAAACTAGACTCAGTATAACCGTTAAAAATTTAAAGTAATTCATCAATCCTCGCTGGCCTTTGAAGAAAAAGAACTATTAGTTAAAATTTCTAATGTTTGTTCCGGGAGACTGAATTCCAAACCAGTTCCAGTAATCACAAAACTATTGTTTTCTAAAATTACTTTCTTGTTTGTCAATACTAGTTTATCTCTCACTTCGTACCGTAATTCATCTGATTTCACAGTATAACCTAGCTGATTACTAGAGTCTTTTTTGTATTTGTTTGTTTGGCGGATTTCTGCGTCGCCGATCAGGTCAATTGATGTGAAGTTTACAGTTGCTATTGCCAAATTTGCTTTAATTATCGCAATATCATTATTGGGTAAATAGGAAGTTATTTTTGGATTAGTAAACTTGAAGGTCTTCCCCCCAAAAATCAGTTTTTCGGCAGTAATTTTGCTAAAGTTTCCCTCATTATCCTGATCGTTGCTATGTGTCATTGAAACTTCATTTATTTCGATTTTTGTCACTGTTTTTTTTTGTGTATCAGAATGACTTATAAGAAGAAGTTTACTCAAAATGCCAGTCGTAAGAGCCAACAGAAAAACTAAACTAGGCGGCAAAATTATGCTGAAAGTTTCTTTCCAGTTATGCATATTCCTTTTTTACCTTGAGAATAAGCTCGACAATTTCTCTAACTGCCCCCTTTCCACCAGCTTTTTCAGAAACGTAGTCCGCCGCTAATTTTATATTCTCTGGGGCATTTGGCACGGAGGCGCTGAAACCAACTTTTTTAAAAAGAGCAGCATCAGGTAAGTCATCTCCCATGTGACCACATAATTTTGGATCAATCGAATGATCGAAAGCCCATTTATTAAAAGCCTTAACTTTGTTTTCTGTCCCCATCATCAAATTTTTGATTCCCAGCTCATCTGCTCTAACTCTTGTGGAAGGGTGGTCTCTTCCACTGATTAACCCGACCTTTACACCATGTGAAAAAAGTAGTTTTATTCCATGTCCATCCAAAGCGTTAAATCTTTTTAGAGTTTCTCCGTTGGGTCCATAATATAAGGACCCGTCCGTTAGCACACCGTCAACATCAAAGAACATCCAAGAAATAGGCTTTATTTTCTTTTTTAACTTTTCCTTTTCTGTTTTTCTGATCATAGTTACACTATTTTGGCTTCTAACAAGTCATGAATGCCGATTGCTCCGACTAACTTTTTCTTTTCATCTAGTACTAGTAAATGATTAATCTTCAAATTCTCCATTTTTAATGCGGCTTCGCTAGCTAGAGAGTGTTGTTCTATCGAGTAGGCTTCTTTAGACATAGCTTTTTCCACTACAGTCTTTTGTATATCTACGCCTTTCCCTATGATTCGCCTCAGATCGCCATCAGTTAAAATCCCTAAAGCTTCAAAGTTTGTACCGACAACACAAGTCATTCCCATCCTTTTCGCGCTAATTTCTAATATAGCTTCAGCGATCGATTTTGAAGGCTGAATTGTTGGTAGGCACTCTCCACTCTGCATAATATCTAATACTTTTATAAAAAGCCTTCTACCTAATGCACCAGCCGGGTGAGTTAGTGCAAAATCGTCAGTCCGAAACCCCCTCATTTCCAAAAGCACTATGGCAAGTGCGTCACCCAAGGCTAGGGCCACCGTGGTACTCGCTGTAGGCGCTAGATTGAGGGAGCAGGCCTCTAATTTAACTGAAGCATTGATATGAATGTCGGACAATTTCGATAAAGAAGATAAAGTATTCCCTGATATTCCTATTATCGGCGTACCAAGCCTTTTAAAATGAGGTATTAGGTTACTCACTTCATCTGTTTCTCCTGAATATGATATTGCTAGGATGACGTCTTCTTTCTTGACCATTCCCAAGTCCCCATGGTGTGCTTCAGCAGGGTGCAGGAAAAGTGAAGGAGTACCTGTAGAAGCCAAAGTCGCTGATATCTTTCTTCCGATATGTCCCGATTTTCCCATTCCAGTCACTATTACTCGTCCTTGACTAGATAAAATCATGTCGCAAGCACTAATAAAACTTTGGTCCAGTTTATCAATTTGTGCTTTGATCTCTTCTGACTCAATTTTTAGTACTAATTTTGCTCTTTCTAAGATATTGTTTGGGGTAAGAGTATTTTTTGTTTCCATAATCTAGTCATTTTAGATGCTTTTATGAATGAACGTAATATAGTAGAGCTAAGAAACATAAGTTTTTCTTACGAAAATAGAATAATTATCAAAGATCTAAGCCTCAATATTAAAGATGGTCAGGTGGTAGCGATTATGGGAGGGTCAGGTGTGGGTAAAACTACTCTACTTAGATTAATCGCTGGTCTACAGTTTCCCTTGGATGGTGAGGTAAAAATTATGGGTCAAAATATTCAAGATCTTGGAGTTGATGAATTGAATTTGATAAGACGAAAACAGGGTTTTCTCTTTCAGTTTGGCGCTTTATTTACCGATTTGTCATGCTTTGAAAATGTCGCATTTCCAGTTAGAGAACACTTTGATTTTTCGGAGAGTGTTGTTAAAGACTTGGTCTTATTAAAGCTTGAGACGGTTGGTTTGAGGGGTGCAGCGAACTTAATGCCAGCGGAAATTTCTGGGGGTATGGCCCGCAGGGTAGCGTTGGCAAGGGCTACGGTATTAGACCCCAATTTAATTCTTTATGACGAACCATTTGCGGGTCTAGACCCAATTTCACTAAATACAACAGCTAAATTAATCAGAACCCTAAACATTAGCCTCAAGGCTACATCGATCATAGTAACTCACGATGTCGCAGAGACTTTGGAAATTGCTGATAAAGTAGTGTTATTGTCGCAATCGGAAAATGGGGCAATAATTTCTTTCCAGGGAAATCCCAACGAAGTTATAAATTTTCCAGATGCTGGTGTACAACAGTTTTTAAAAGGTAGTAATTCTGGCCCNGTAAAGTTTCATTATCCNTCGGTTCCNATCAGTGACATTGTAAAGTGATTTTGCCTACCTNCTATGCCAAATTTGTTATNAATNTTATGAATCGTTTAGGTGACTTTTTTATACTTTTTTTAGAGCTATTNAAAAATTGTATTTTGCTAAAAACACGTTTAACCCACGTAGCTCAACAGATTCACTTTTTGGGGAATAAATCTTTAGCAATAATACTGCTTTCTGGTTTGTTTGTCGGTTTAGTTTTNGGACTGCAAGGTTACTATACGTTAAGGAGGTANGGATCAGAAGANGCGTTAGGACTTCTTGTTGCATTGTCTCTAGTAAGGGAACTGGGACCAGTTGTNGCTAGTTTATTATTTTCTGGTAGGGCAGGNACTTCATTAACGGCTGAAATTGGCTTGATGNGGGCTGGAGAACAGTTTTCTGCNCTAAAGGCTATGGGTGTTGATCCAGTCAAAAGAGTCTTAACTCCGAGGTTCTTAGGTGGAATTGTCTCAGTTCCAATTTTGTGTACCATTTTCTCTGCAATTGGTATTTTAGGAGGATGGTTGGTAGCGGTAATAATGATTGGTGTTGATTCTGGGTCCTTTTGGGGTCAAATGAAAGAAGGAGTTGATTTTTGGAGAGACATATTTAATGGCTTGATAAANAGTATTGTCTTTGGTTTTGTTATTACAAANATAGCTCTNTANATGGGTTATTTTGCAAAACCTACACCAGAAGGTGTTTCGTCTGCAACAACCTCCTGCGTTGTAGTAAGTGCTTTTGCTATTCTAGGATTAGATTTTATCTTGACTGCACTAATGTTTAACTCTTAAATAAGGTTATGAGAAATAAAAANACATCTTTTTTTGTTGGGGGATTCTTTTTGATAGGCTTGTTAGCCCTACTTTTTCTTTCGCTTAAAGTTAGTAATTTAGTTGGATCCTCTTTTGGAGACGGTTATACCTTAACTGCTTACTTTGACAATATNGGAGGATTGAANCCCAGAGGTGCCGTAAGNAGTTCGGGTGTGCTCGTTGGNAGGGTTGAATCAATTGAGTTTGATGACACANTATATCAAGCGAGGGTGTCTGTCCGAATCGACAAAAAAATANGTTTCCCTANTGACAGCTCGGCGAAGATTTTNACCTCTGGACTTTTAGGAGAGAATTATCTGGGNATTATGCCTGGTGCAGAATCTAAAGTTTTAAAGGATAACGACGAAATCGAACTCACGCAGTCTGCAGTAATTTTAGAAAATGTAATTTCTCAATTCCTTTACAATTTTCAAAACAAGGAAGATTAGTTTTTGGTATTATGAGAGAGNCTTNGAACTNACAAAGTTAATATTTCTATTTTGCGTATGGGGAAGAAATTGAGAGGGTATATTTTGTTTCTTTTGTTATCGAGTATATTTTTTTCAGGATGTGCTGGNNTGATGCGTAGCGAACCAAGCGACCATAGAGATCCTTGGGAAACAACCAATAGAGCAATTTTTGATTTCAATGAAAAGGTTGATGAAAANGTCCTNAGACCGTTAGCCGTAGGTTATGAAAGATCAGTTCCGCAACCNGTNAGAACTGGAGTTGTAAATTTCTTTTCAAATTTATCTGATTTAATGACAGCCGTTCAGCATCTTTTTCAATTTAATTTTCNATCTTCTTCTGANTCNGCAATNCGATTTTTAGTTAACTCTACNGTTGGAATACTAGGGTTCGCAGATGTNGCCACAAACATGGGCATAGCAAAGACGGAGGAAGATACAGGCCAAACTCTGGGTACCTANGGNATNCCTTCTGGTGCNTATGTTGTTTTGCCTTTTTTAGGTCCGAGTTCAGTAAGAGACAGTCTAGGAAGAGTNGTAGATATANTGGGAGANCCATTTAATAATATTGTTCCAGATCGTGGNGCAAAGTTAGCAGGTAANNCATTAAAAATAGTTGATACNAGAGCTAGNATGATTTCAGCAGAGCAAGCATTTGAGGCGCTNGCTTTCGATAGATATATAGGAATGAGAAGCGCGTATTTTGCAATTAGGGAAGCTCAAATAAATGATTGATTNTACNCTAGTCNCAAGTTTTATTAAGGGAAAAAACAGTGTTGCTCTTGGGGCACTTTTTTGTGTCATGAACACATTTGCAATGAGTCCGAACCCAGAGGATGTTATTTCGACCATAACTCAAGAAATTCTCTCNGAAATAAAAAACGATCCNTCTTTGGTAAAGGGNGANCTTGAGAGCATTAATTNATTAGTAGAAAAAAAAGTAATGCCAATATTAGATTTTGAAAAAATGACAGCGCTTTCGGTAGGTGCGAAATGGAGACAGGCTTCCGATATACAGAGGGAAGAATTACAAAAGGCTTTTCGAAGGTTACTGCTTTTAAGTTACAGTGGGACTGTGAA
>NYVY01000006.1 GCA_002684875.1 Pseudomonadota bacterium | reverse complement strand
GGGTATGGAGGATATTCAAGGAGGGGGAAAAACCGTTAAAGCAGAGGTTCCTCTTGCTGAGATGTTCGGTTATTCCACAATTTTAAGATCATTAACACAAGGGCGGGCTACATATTCTATGGAGTTTAAGCATTATTCAGAGGCTCCTAAACATGTGGCAGAAGCTATTATTTCAAGCAGGGCTGGTTAAAATTTAAATAGTGTTTTTTTAATGGGAAGGGATATGTGAGATGGCAAAGGACAAATTTGAGCGGACGAAACCGCATGTGAACGTTGGAACAATTGGTCACGTTGACCATGGTAAGACAACTTTGACAGCAGCGATTACCTCTGTTTTGTCATCGAAGTTTGGGGGTGCTGCGAAGGGTTACGAGGATATTGATGCAGCGCCTGAGGAAAAGGCTAGAGGCATAACTATTAACACAGCGCACGTGGAGTATGAGACTGAGACTCGTCACTATGCTCACGTTGATTGTCCAGGTCATGCTGATTATGTAAAAAACATGATCACAGGTGCGGCTCAGATGGATGGTGCGATACTTGTAGTAAACGCTGCGGATGGTCCTATGCCTCAAACTAGAGAGCATATTCTTTTAGCTCGTCAGGTAGGTGTTCCTTATATTGTAGTTTTTTTAAATAAATGCGATATGGTTGACGATGAAGAGCTTTTGGAGTTGGTTGAAATGGAAGTTCGAGAACTTCTTTCAAAGTATGACTTTCCTGGTGATGATACTCCCATTATTAAAGGTTCTGCAAAGTTGGCCTTAGAGGCTGATAAAGGGCCCTTGGGTGAGGAAGCAATAGCTCAATTGGCAAGTGCGCTTGACAGCCATATTCCTGAGCCTGAGCGGGCGATAGACGGTGCGTTTTTGATGCCTATAGAGGATGTTTTTTCGATATCGGGTCGCGGCACTGTTGTTACTGGAAGGGTGGAACGTGGCATTGTTAAGGTAGGTGAGGAAATCGAGATAGTAGGAATTAAAGACACAAGTAAAACAACTTGTACAGGAGTTGAGATGTTCAGAAAGCTTCTTGATCAAGGCCAGGCTGGCGATAACGTAGGGGTTTTATTAAGAGGAACTAAGCGTGATGAAGTTGAACGCGGTCAAGTTTTATCTCAGCCAGGTTCAATTACTCCTCACACAAAATTTGAATGTGAAGTTTATGTTCTTTCAAAAGATGAAGGTGGAAGACATACTCCATTTTTCAACAACTATCGTCCTCAGTTTTACTTTCGTACAACTGACGTAACTGGTTCGGTGGACTTGCCTCAAGGCACAGAGATGGTGATGCCTGGCGATAATGTAAAGATGAATGTTGAGTTGATAGCACCGATAGCAATGGAGCAGGGTTTAAGATTCGCTATTAGAGAGGGTGGAAGAACAGTTGGCGCGGGCGTGGTATCGAAAGTAACCCAGTAAGTAAAACAAAGGCTAATAAAATTGAGTGAAAAAATGGTTCAACAAAAAATTAGGATTAGATTAAAGGCTTTTGATTATAAGTTAATTGATCATTCTGCGTTAGAAATTGTAGATACTGCAAAAAGGACTGGNGCTGTTGTAAAAGGTCCTTTGCCTTTNCCTACAAAAATAAAAAGATTGGATGTTCTTCGAAGTCCTCATGTAAATAAAAAGTCAAGAGACCAGTTTGAGCTAAGAACTCATCTAAGGTTGATGGACATTATTGAACCTACGGATAAAACAGTTGATGCTTTGATGAAATTGGATTTGCCCGCTGGGGTTGATGTTGAGATAAAGTTACAATAATGATTATTTCTGTTACAAGTTTAAGCTTTCTAAGGTTAGGATTTAGTTAATGAGTCAGGATAACGAAGTGGTTGCGGAAAATGAGAAAAATGTCGATTGCACATTTGGGTTAGTTGGAAGAAAAATAGGTATGTCAAGAATTTTTCAGGATGATGGTACGTCAATTCCTGTGACANTTATCGAAGTTGCNAAAAATGTNGTTTCGGATATCCGGACAGTAAAAAGAAATGGTTACNACGGAATTCAGGTTGCNTTCGGNGAAAAGAAAAAATCTAAAGTTAGCAAATCTATTGCTGGAGCGTGCGGAAAGAGTAAGATTGATATACCTGAGAGTTTTGTAGAGTTTAGAAGTATAAATGGGGATTCCCCTCCGGTTGTTGGTTCGGTGTTAAGTCCAGCTGGTTTTGACAAGGGAGACTATATTAACGTTAGTGGGGTCTCGAAGGGTAAAGGTTATGCTGGCGCAATAAAAAGGCACGGCTTTTCATCGCAGAGAACATCTCATGGTAATTCTGTTAGTCATAGAGCTATTGGTTCAACTGGAATGTGCCAAGATCCTGGAAGGGTTTTTAAGGGAAAAAAGATGTCTGGACATTTAGGTTCTGTAAATCGAACAACACGCAATCTTGAGGTCGTTAAAGTAGATGCTGACGAAGCTATTATTGCAGTTAAGGGCTCAGTGCCAGGTAACAATGGTTCTAGGGTAATACTAAAGCCGTCTATAAAGGCTCAAAAGAAAAATCTTAGGTGAAAAATATGGATGTAAAGTTTTTAGATAAAAGCGGCAATGTTACTGACAATAAAAAGGTGTCGGACACAGTTTTTTCGAGAGAATACTCCGAACCTCTTGTTCATCAGCTAGTTGAGTCTTTCAGGGCTAATTCAAGAGGCGGTAATAGGGCGCAGAAAGATAGAAGTGAAGTTAAGTTTTCTACTCGCAAGCCTTGGAAGCAAAAAGGAACAGGNCGAGCGCGGGCGGGAAGAGCTTCTAGCCCTATTTGGAGGTCTGGTGGAAAGGTTTTTCCAAGCTCACCTGCTGAAAATTTTACAAAAAAAGTAAATAAAAAAATGTATAAAGCAGCTATGCAATGTATATTTTCCCAATTAGTAAGAGAGGACAGGCTTTTTATTATTTCAGAGCCAGGNGTGTCGGTGCCAAAAACAAAACAGATGGTAAATGAGTTACAAGGCTACAAAGGAAACAAAAGGCTGATAATATCTAAAGAAGTTAAAGAGGTNTCAGAGCTCGCTAGCAGAAATATACAAAACTTAAAATTTATAAACTGCTCCAAGGTTGATCCTCTTGTATTGCTCAACGCGGACTTTACATATGTGTCTGAGGCCGCATTAGAAAAAATAGAAGAGAGCTTGCTATGAGTGCAAGTAAATTTTACGATGTTTTACTGTCCCCTGTTGTTTCTGAGAAATCTACACTGGTTAATGAACAGGCTAACCAGTACGTCTTTAAGGTTTCTAGAGCGGCAACTAAGGATGATGTAAAAAATGCTGTAGAGCTATTTTTCAAGGTTAATGTGAAAGCTGTACAGATTTTGAATCGCAAAGGAAAAGAAAAAAGATATGGAAGGACCGTTGGTAGAAGGAATCATGAAAAGAAGGCATATATTTCATTGGAAGATGGGCAAACTATCAACCTTGGNGGAGAGGCCTAGTTATGGCAACCGTTAAATTAAAACCAACATCGCCAGGAAAAAGNGGGGCTATTAGAGTAACAAGAGACTATTTGTTTAAAGGTGATCCATTTANAGCTCTAGTTGAGAAAAAACGAAAGATAAATGGTAGAAATAATGCTGGTAGGATTACAGTTAGACACCGTGGAGGTGCGCATAAACGACACTATCGAATAATTGATTTTAAGAGACAGAAAGACGGGTTAGAAGGTAAGGTTGAGCGTATTGAGTACGATCCAAACAGGAGTAGCTACATTGCTTTAATTCTTTACTTGGACGGAGAGAGAAAGTATATAATTTGGCCAAAGAATTTAAAGGTTGGTGACATTGTGAACTCTGGACCAGAGGCTCAAATAAAAGTAGGCAATTGTCTTCCTATTCGAAATATTCCCGTTGGTTCTGTTATTCATTGTATCGAGATGATGCCAAAAAAAGGAGCTCAACTGGCAAGGTCTGCAGGTGCTTATGCTCAGCTTCTTGCAAAGGAGGGGCAGTACGGCCAAGTTAGATTACGGTCTGGTGAAGTTAGGAAGATTCACGTTGATTGTCGGGCTACTCTTGGAGAGGTAGGAAATGGCGAGCATAGTTTAAAACGGCTTGGTAAAGCTGGTGCAACTAGATGGAGGGGTATAAGACCGACTGTAAGGGGAGTTGTTATGAATCCCGTTGACCATCCCCATGGTGGTGGTGAAGGAAAGACAGCCGCTGCACAAGCGCCAGTTAGTCCTTGGGGTACACCCACGAAGGGATACAAGACAAGAAGAAATAAAAGAACTTTGGGTATGATACTTGTAGATAGAAGGAAGAGGAAGGGATAAATTTTGGCACGTTCATCGAAAAAAGGTCCGTTTGTTGACCAACATTTGGTAAAAAAAGTTGAAAATGCGCAAGCTAATCGAGACAAGAGGCCCATAAAAACTTGGTCCAGGAGGTCAACTGTACTCCCTGAATTTGTTGGACTCACTATATCAGTACACAATGGGAGGCAGCATCTCCCAATTTACATTACGGATAACATGGTTGGACACAAACTTGGAGAATTTGCTTTGACGCGAACTTTTAAGGGTCATGCAATGGACAAGAAGGTAAAACGTTAAAAAGATAGGACATTATGACTACATTAGCTTCAGTGAGAGGAGTAAGGCTTTCGCCACAAAAGGGTAGGTTGGTAGCGGATGGAATCAGAGGCTTACCTGTTGAAAAGGCGTTAGATAAGCTACGCTTTCAGGGAAACAAGGGAGCTGGAATTATTAAAAGACTTCTTGAGTCGGCCATCGCAAACGCCGAGCATAATGACGGAGTGGATATTGATGAATTAGTTGTTACAAAAATTAACGTTGAAAGGGGAGCAAAGCTAAAAAGATTTGCGGCTTGTGCAAAAGGTAGGGGTGTAAGAATTGAAAAACCAACCTGTCATATTTACATAGCAGTTTCAATTAAAGTTCAATAGGGAAATTATGGGACAAAAGATACAACCAACGGGATTCCGGCTTCCTGTATCAAGAGGTTGGACCTCAAAATGGTATGCTGGTCATAAAGACTTTGCACGAATGTTGAATGAAGATATCAAGGTAAGATCGTTTCTAAAAAAGCGTTTGAAAAATGCGGCTGTAAGTAAAATACTAATCGAACGACCTGCCAAGAATGCAAAAATAACAATATTTTCTGCAAGGCCAGGCGTAGTAATTGGAAAGAAAGGTGAAGATATTGAAGCTCTTAAAAGTGTACTAGCTTCAATGCTTGGAGTATCTGTACACGTGAATATAGAAGAAGTTAGAAAGCCTGAAATTGAGGCCCAGTTGGTAGCCGAAAATATAACTCAGCAGTTAGAAAAACGAATAATGTTTCGAAGGGCGATGAAGCGAGCAATGCAAAACGCAATGAGGTTAGGCGCTCAGGGTATAAAGATTATGAGTTCTGGACGTCTCAATGGTGCAGAAATAGCAAGATGCGAATGGTACAGAGAAGGTAGAGTACCGCTTCACACTATCAAGGCCGACATTGATTATGGGTTCGCTGAAGCAAACACGACTTATGGGATTATTGGTGTGAAAGTTTGGATTTACAAGGGGGAAATATTAACACGGTCAGACGCATTGGGAGTGAATCATGAGTCTGAGCCTGTGGTGGAAGAAGTGGAAAGGCCTGCTAGAAAAACTCGGGTAAAGAAAAAACAGGCTGAAAGTAAAAAGTCTTCTGCTAAAAGTACAGAGGAAAAAAAACTAGGGAACGAAAAGGGACCTAGCATCGAAGACAAGCCAAAAACAAAAAAAGTTAGAAGAGTTGCTTCCAAAAAGCCAGTTGATGGAGGTCCGAAAGATACCAATAATGAAGTCAAGGTAGCGAAGAAAAAAGTTGTAGAAAAAAGGGAGACGGATAAATAATGTTGCAGCCAGCAAGAAGAAAATACCAAGACCACAAACAATAGCACTATCTCAACACCCCCCAAATCTATGCCATCCGCTGGTGTAAGTCTCTACGGTACCTTGTTGTAGTGGCGCTGGT
>NYVY01000051.1 GCA_002684875.1 Pseudomonadota bacterium | reverse complement strand
ATCCAACTATTGTGGGCTGGAATTAATGCGGGGATAAACACCGCCATTGTGATCTGGGTGGATAAATAACAAGTTCTGAAATAATACATTTGCACCTTGCACAACCATTTTCAGGCGATGATAAAAAATCTCTCAATTTGATTAATGAAAAATGATTCCCATAATCTTCTGGAATATCTTGGAAAATAACATTTCTACTTGTCGGTAATTTTTTAACGCTCGGTTCATTAATAAATTGATTATTTTTTTTCATGACTAATCTTCAAAAGAACCCTGTACGAACAAGCATAAATCTTTTAATTCATCCGATTTATTTTGCGATACTTCTGTAGCAACAACGATTTTATATTCTGAATCTTCAAGTGATTTTGGACAAATTACCTCAATAAGATTAACTCCTGGTAAAGATTTTAATTGCATTGCAGAAAACTCTTCGATTTTTCTTCTTTTCATACCTAATACTCTTTTTTGTCTGCAGTTTTCAATTTCGGTGCTTTTTTCTATAATCACTGATTNTACCCATGAATTAACATATGATTTATCCACNCCCTTTAAGCCTAGTACTAATGAGCTCTTTATCCATTCTGGCTTCAGNACAATCTCATAACCAACGTCAATTTTTTTAAATGGAACCTCATGATAATTTTGGCTCACCTCTGATATTGATCCTATAATCATTTTGAAAATACTATCAAAAACACTAAATAATTTCTGATGGTCGTACTTTGGAGGTATCTCTGGAATCCCACCGATTTTTAGTTGACTGATAGGTCCAAGCACTTCGCAAAGTATTAGGTATAAAGCTCTTGGAGAAACACCNTCCATCTGCATAANTCCCTCTAGTTTTGGTAAAAGCATTACAATTGTTCTTAACCTCTGGTTCGTTGAAAACTGNTCAGCATCAGCTGGNGAAAATTTTACAGAGCTTACTTGTCTCGCAAGAAAAACGGCTTTNTCCCTTAGACCTTTACTTATAGTTTTTAATCTTGAAGTTAAAAAAATTGANGCGTTTATCGTTACTAAGGGAGGAATATAATCACCGATCTTNGTTACACCATTATCTTCGTATAGCTCGCATAATTTAAAAGAAACATATAAACNNGANGGNTGCTCTCCACCAATAATTTTTATATTTGGGGAAAGTCGTGGAATATCNATAGCCTCACTATCTGAATAATCGTCTCCTACTGGAAGAGTTGTTTTTTCCGAAAATCGAAANAGNCCCTCCTTATTTNTTTTGGTAGAAACTGGTAATGCTAAATAGATATCNATTTTNCTATTTTCTTTTATGAAAGCACTATAGTCACTCACCTTCAATTCCAANGCTANGTCTTCAACAGCAGCGTCCCATTTTATAGCCGTTCCATCTGGCATAAATGCTTCAAGTTTCAAAACTCTTAGGATTCCTCCTGTTAACAGATTGCTATCTAATTCTAAAACTCTAATTCCCCATGCCTCTTCNTGCCTACCCAAAACATGATCNGCAATCAAACTATCAACTCGTGTCGANTCAGTTTGAAAATGTTGTGGGGATAGAAGCATACCTTCATGCCATTGAATTCTATCAATTATGTTCATAATCTTTCCTATTAATTTTGTTTAATCCCATATGCATTAATCCCCGAAGACTCAAAGTCAACTACTACTGAACCTTTCATACTATCAATTCTTNCTTTATAGTCNCCTTGGTTGTTATATTTTGCAAAAAGTAAAACGCCATACATTCTTTGATCTTCAAATTCGCTCTTAGTTACACTTAAGTTATCTCCTGGNGCTAACTCCCAGTTCATAACGAACAGATCATTTAGAAAAGTGTTTACTAAGGCCTTTTTCTTTCCAAACCATTCGGTCGTTGAAATATCATTAATTTTATTCAAAAGAACTTCATTTTTTACAAAAACTATATCTATNACAATAGGGTAACCGTCATTCACATCTCTACTGAGGGATAAATTTAATGATTTCCACTTAACTTTTTCCCCTGGTGGAAAAACAAAATTTTTTGCTACNTTATAAGCGTCNACAGAACTATCTAAGACAGAACAACCTGAAATTAGAACAGANATNAATAGACCTCCAATAAGATTTTTTTTAAATATAACTCTCATGTACTACCTCATNCTCTTTTTACTAGAATCATCATAACTATCAGTATCATTAGCCTTTTCTTCTATGTAGATTTTTTCTTTNTTATTCCCTGCAAGCGCAAGTCCTTTTTTCTTTCCAATCTCGAAGGCCAAAAATAACGACAGTAAAAAAACAACCAAAAAACTTATAGTAGTAATTACAATTAGCCTCCCAGTAAATGAGAANGTTAAGTTGGTCATATTTTTANAGAGCCCAAGCAACAAATTGTGAAGAAAAAATCGGAGTTATCTCTCCTTGCCACAAGCACTTACACTTTGAAGTCATAATTACAGCTGGGTCTCCATTGACTACTGTCGTTTTTGAGGTTTCTTCCCACTTAGAAAAGGTCATTGGAATACACACCTGGGGAATAGGNGGGTCNACAAAGGGAATGAGTGGCTTTGGTTTTAAATTTAATCCAGCATTAAGCACCATTGGGTTGTACCATGATTTGCATTGATTGAAAGGNAGGATATTGTAAACTGGCCAGTGATGAGAAGANGTAGCCAAAGGTGGACTAGATAGATTTACTTCGTTGTCTGANATAACTGTTAAGAGGCTAGGCATTGTACCCTTACTACATTTNATNACAGAATCTTTTGATACCATTAATTCAAGCATTAGTCTTCTCCTCTAAAAATACTACTTAGTTTATTTTTGATTCCTTTTTCTTCTTCTTGAGAATCGAGAAAACGCGCGGTNGCATCTGCAGACTTTTCCTTNTCCTCTTNTCCATTTTCGTAAAAACTTATCTCTACTAAAACACCATCTGCCGAAAATGTTTTTGAAATTCCGTGTAATTCTCCATTTTTATATTCAGCCTGNTAAATTAATATCCCAGTTTCTGAAAATTGTTTTGTTAATCCTTCCATCAATCCTTTTCTATAATTTACTACTCTTGAAATTTTTCCGTGACTATAATATCGTGCCTCACCGTCTATNTCCCCGTCTAAATAAANTACTTCTGCATTTACTAATTCATTACTACTAAAAATTGTTGCTGGTCCGTTTAGTTTATTATTTTGATAAACTCTCCTAGTGGTAATTATTCCCTTATAATAAGTCTCCGATGGACCACTCAAGATTCCATCAACATAACTCATCCGTATCTCAAGATTTCCATTCTCATCAAATGTTTCAAATTTTCCTTCTAAAACACCATTTACCATTGTGCTCCTACTTCGAATTTTTCCATCATCATAAAACTGCTCATGTATCTTTATTTCTGACACATTTATGCTCCAAGTTGTACAGCTGGAGCCTTTATTGCAGCAACGCCTCCAGCTTTTATTGTTACAGAGGTTCCTGAATTTATCTCTGTCGTTACCCCTGCCTCAGCTTTTATATTAGTCCCTGTTTTTATTTCAACACCTTGGGCAGACTCAACACTAAAAGAATCTCCAGTCAAAACATCTATGGNATCGTCAACTTCAATAATTACTTTTCCTTTAACTTTAATTGTAAAATTTCCGTCAACTTCAATATCGTAGTCACCATTTACCTTATAAGANAGATTTCCTTGAATTTTTTTTGTNANGTTTTTTTTATTTTTTTTTATTTCGTCTCCGTGTATTTCTAATTCTCTATTTCCGTTGACAAAATGTGTTTCATCTCCAGCCAATACCTCTACAGAACGATTTCCGTGATGAATAGAATGATTTTCGTTACCCCGATAAACTGTAGTCGTAAGATCATTTTCTACATCAACCTTCATATCTTTGTGTGCATGTTGATAGAACTCTTCTTCATTCATTTTGTCTTCAAAACGAATCTCGTTNCCTACTCCTCTACCATCATTNGGGTCACCTGAAACAGATGTAATTACATTACTCAGGATTGTCGATTTATTTTTTTCAGGATNCAGCATTTGGGACAAATCCGTAACAAACNCTCCAGAGGTATCATCNACTGTCATCTTTGAAAAAGGTTTTGTCTTAATTANGCTNTGGGTTTGATTAGCAGGTAANCTTACAGGGCTATTGTTTTCTGAATTGTANACACTACCTGTAACNACAGGTCGATCAGGATCACCATCTATATAACTAACTAGAACCTCCTGTCCAATCCTCGGAATAAAAAGATTTCCCCAACCTGCATCTGCCCAAGATTGAGATACTCGNAGCCAACAAGAACAATTTTCATCAGTAGCTCCAGACCTATCCCATTGAAATTTTACTTTTATCCTTCCATAATTATCAGTCCATATTTCTTCTCCAGGAGGTCCTACTACAAAAGCAGAGTGAGTCCCATATACTCGTGGACCCTCAAATTTATTTTCAAAACTAAAAGGATGACTTATAGGAATTGTTTCAAAATAATTCTGATATTCTTCATTTTTAAAGGTATGCGAAACATGCGTAAGTACATATTGAGTGTTTTTTTCTGAACTTGTGTATTCTTTTAAAGTAAAGTATCGGCCTGACTCTNCCCTAAAACAAACACTTCTTCCTTTATTAGAAACTGAATTCAATCGTAAATTTATTGATTCTGTTTTACTTCGCTCTTGTGGTATGTCACCATTTGAAAATCCAGCTGGNTAAACGTACACTTCTCCATAGTCTTTCTCAGAATCAAAAGTGTCCTTGATTAAAATACCAGCATTTTCATAATCATAATCTTGAGAAACTACACTTCGCGGGGCGAGTTTACGCATAGACTCAAATTGAAAAACAGTATTTGAATTTACTCGTTCATCTTGGATTGATCTGTAATAAAGAAATGGTTCTGNACAAGAACTATAACTTCCGAAAGAATCNCCAAANACCATNGTGTGTCTNTCCTGAGAGAATTTGAAATAATAAAATATTCCCTCACTTGCAAGCAAACGGTAAATAAAATCAAAATCAGATTCATCATACTGTACACAGTAATCGCGTTTTTTATATATTTTTGATAATCGATTATCAATATCAATCTTATTAGCGTGGAGGATTCCCTCTACTATATCAATAGCACTCAAATTCTGAAAAATTTTCCTATTTCTACTATATTTTAGTAGTTCAAGTTTTGGGACAATATCAATCTCATAATATGCAAATTCTGAGTCAATTCCAGACTGGTTTATCAGCGAAATAATACCGTGAAAGTATCTTGGGGATTCCGTAGTACTTAGTAAACTAACTGATACCTCTGTTTGTAAAATATCCTCAAGATTTAATTCTNTATTTGACGAACGTAGCTTTAAATGAAANTTAAAGTTCTCAGAAATCGATTCAACNCCCAAAAACTCATATGGCAGCAGTTCATCACTGTTTAAAACAGTCTTAATGTTTAAGAGGGATTTTTTTTGACTATAGCCTTGTCTCATTTACCTCAAACTCCAAATTAACTGAATCCACTACCATGCTATTTTCTAAATTCCCCAACCACGTATTCCAACCCAGACGAACTTGTTTTCCCTCGAGTAATTGAGTGTTTTTATAGCTAGATTTATCGATATTTAGACGCAAATATATTCGAAATTGGCTAGGTAGAAATCTTCTGACAATACTTACTAATTCAGAAAATTTTTTTCCAGTTGGTAGTAGGCTTAAGAAATTACCTTTTGAAAGATTATTAAAACCAATCAAAAAACCAGAGGAAATATTCCAAGCCCTCCTTCCTAAAACAGCATCTACCCCTAGCACAGGTGTATCTCCATTAATTAGTAATTTTTTGTTAGCTTCTGATATATCTACCCAAGACCCTTTAAACTCTCCACACTCGATATCGTTTATTCGTA
>NYVY01000050.1 GCA_002684875.1 Pseudomonadota bacterium | reverse complement strand
GCAAGCAGGATGTGCTCACGGGTCTGCGGCATCGGGCCGTCTGCTGCCGAAACAACCAGGATGCCGCCGTCCATCTGTGCCGCACCGGTGATCATGTTCTTGACATAGTCAGCGTGGCCCGGGCAGTCGACGTGCGCATAGTGGCGGTTCGCCGTTTCGTATTCGACGTGCGCGGTCGAGATCGTGATACCACGAGCTTTCTCTTCCGGCGCTTTGTCGATCATGCTGTAGTCCTGGAACGATGCGCCGCCGCTCTCTGCGAGAACTTTGGTGATCGCTGCGGTCAGCGTGGTTTTACCGTGGTCAACGTGGCCGATGGTGCCAACGTTCACGTGCGGTTTTGTACGCGCAAACTTTTCTTTAGCCATTACACTCAGATCCTAATCCGAACCAAAAAAAACACGTAAGAACCCACCGCACGAGCCGACGGGATCATATAAAATCTGGAGCGGGTGAAGGGAATCGAACCCTCGTCGTAAGCTTGGAAGGCTTCTGCTCTACCATTGAGCTACACCCGCCTTCTGTTCCAGTCCACCAAACATGGTGGAGAGGGTTGGATTCGAACCAACGTAGGCAAAGCCAACAGATTTACAGTCTGCCCCCTTTAACCACTCGGGCACCCCTCCGCACCGAACCTTGTATTCTCACTAGTTTTCAGTTTCTTGTCAATGAAAATTTATGATTTGATGATCAGTTTCTTTCTTTTTGTTTTTGCTGTTTGTTTTTTAATTACTTGATGAAATAAGAAAGTCTAAAGTAGATTGTTTTGTTTTGTTTTCAAAAGTTATCCTTATTGGATGGAAGGCATTTTTAGTATCGAGCCAAAAACTTATCCCTCCGCCATTATTTTTTCTTTCTCTTTCTGTTTGACACATAATTTTTGTTGCTAGTACGAAATCGCCATTCGGCATTATCATACCTTCTGGAACTGACGATTGTAAGGTTATTAATTCAATTTTCCGCCTGTTAAACACTGAAAATGTCAACTCGTGCGGTTTATCAAATATTACTCCCTTATTAGCCTGAATAGCTGTATTAAAAATCAATGACAAAGGATCAAAAATCCTACCAGAAAAGGTTTCTGTTTTTTTAGTTGATGAAAAGTAAATTGTTTTTTCCTCATAACTGACTGTGGCACTTGCTTTTCCCCTTTTTGGACTGTCCAATCTGTAATACTCGGAACTTAATCCGCTTGAATTTAAGACACCTCTGCTTTCATAAGCAATAGGTCGTTGCAAAAACAATTTAGCCCAACCAGTTGCCTCTGCCGTCAGCTTGACATAGTAGTGACCATTTTCACTATCAAATAAATATCTTAACGACCCATATCCTATTGGGCTTTTTCCAGATTCGTACAAGCCCAAATAAACATGTAAACGATACTCTTTTTTCTCATTAAGCTCTAAAACTTCTGTTTCCAGTTTTTTTTCATTTGTTTTCACAGGCTTATTAACAATATTTTTAAATTCTGTACGCAAACTCCCCGAATCTGTAAGTCGCACTGATTTTACTTCGATTTCCTCAGTAAATCTGTTTAGAAATCCTTTATTTTCCTCTGTCCATACTTTCTCTTTATCATGCGAAACCACCATTTTTTGTTCTTTCGAGGGGTCAATCGCTACTTTATTAAAGCCTAAATCCTCAATTACAGACTTCCTTT
The DNA here is from genome assembly GCA_002684875.1 of Pseudomonadota bacterium. Classification (GTDB taxonomy): domain Bacteria; phylum Pseudomonadota; class Gammaproteobacteria; order Burkholderiales; family Burkholderiaceae_A; genus UBA7377. Next base: position 5,642 of record NYVY01000050.1, on the reverse strand, counting down.
GAAGGTCGAAAAAAGCATTTTCAGTTTTTGCATCGAGACTTATAATATAAGGAGGAAAATTAGTTCTAATATCGATTGTTTTTTTTTCCACACCAGGGGGCATATACAATAAAGAAAAGAAGGCAAAAATATTTAATATCGCGGACAAGACTTTTAAAACCTCATAGGACAAATTGTTAACAACATAAATTCACTGCTAGATTGAACGGAGAACAACGATTGAATAAAGACAAAAAACAGGAAAAATCCATTGACCCTTGGTCTTTCTTACCATTTAACATGAATATGAATTTCCCTGAAATTGAAAAAAATTCAAACAGCAAACTTCAAGAATTAAAAATAATCGAGAGTTGGTTAAATTTCAACCTCGAATGCACCCGTTCTGTAATTAGATCTATAGAAATAAAAAACGAGGCACTTAACACTATTAAAGAGTACGGGAAGATTAACAAAGATAAGAAGCTTGATGAATACGTTGAAAACATTAGCAAAGAAATCGTAGGTTCGTCTTTTAAAAATGCGGAGATGTGGTGGTCCTCTTTAGAAAACCAAATGAACAATTTTGTCCAAGAAGCCACAAANAGCACCAAGAAGAAAACAACTAACAGAAAAAAAACCACCTCAAAACGTGGGGTAAAGAAAAAATAGTCATGCTACTGCAAAGGTTATTAGTTGAGAGAATACATTAGTCTTGCTATGCTTTGCTCATTAACAAAGGATGGATAACTTGGTTAAAAATAAAATTCAAATCTTTAAATTTTTTCTAGTTTCTATTTTAACTGGCTATATAAGCGCAACCGTAGCCGCTGATACTGGAAATTGCTCAAATCTTCTCAACCATAATTTTCCTAGGCTGCAGGATGAAAAGGATCAAGATCTTTGCCAGTATCAAGGGCAGGTGGTTTTGGTTGTTAACACTGCAAGTTTTTGTGGTTTTACAAAGCAATATAAAGGNCTAGAAAAAATATATGANCGTTATCGGGAAAAAGGCTTTGTCGTGCTCGGATTCCCATCTGGAAATTTTAGGAACCAAGAATATGCTACCAATGAAAAAATAGCGGAATTCTGCGAGAACACATACGGTGTAAAATTCCCAATGTTTGCTAAATCCGATGTGGTAAACGATAACGGTTACGAAGCGAATCCCCTTTTCAATAAATTGAGTAATTTGTCAGAGCCCCCAAGATGGAATTTCCACAAATATTTAATATCAAGAAAGGGTGAATTTCATAAAAGCTACTCAAGCTTTACNTCTCCTACGAGTAAAGGCTTATCAAGCGAAATAGAGAAGTTGCTTCGAACAAATTAAAAAGATTACTCACAACAATGGAATTCAATTTATATGAATGCGCCTGAACAATTTAAGCCCTCAACACTACCNGATGTGCAGTCGGAAAAGGACTCAAGGCAGATTGCCATCCAAAAGGTTGGCGTGCGTGGAATAAAATACCCTGTAAAAATAAAATCACGTAGTTCTACCTTTCCTTCCGTGGCAGACATAGACATGACTGTTAGCTTAGAGAGTTCCGTAAAGGGCACTCATATGTCGCGGTTTATCGAAGTACTTGAGGCGTCAAATAATATAATTTCATATGAATGGGTTTTGGACATCGGAAAGAAAATGATCAATACGCTTGAGGCTGAATCTGGCTGGATCAAACTAAACTTCCCATTTTTTTTAGAAAAAAAAGCGCCTGTTTCGCAAGTAGCAGGACTACTAAATTATGAAGTCGCATACGAGATTGAATGCACGAAAAAATCAAAACCAAAGGTTTTTTTGGAAGTAGTCGTTCCAGTTACTAGTNTGTGTCCATGTTCCAAAAATATATCTGAATACGGTGCTCACAACCAGAGGTCACACATCACAGTAAAAGTTGAATTACGAAATAACAATTGCCACATCGAAGATTTTATAAAGATTGCCGAAGAATCAGCATCTTGCGAATTATGGAGTATCTTGAAAAGGCCAGACGAAAAGTTTGTTACCGAAAAAGCTTACGATAACCCAAAATTTGTTGAAGACCTCGTAAGAGATGTTGCTCTTGAACTTCAAAAATTAGTTAAAAAGCAAACGATTGGAAGTTTTTCGGTTGACTCGGAAAATTTTGAGTCTATCCATAATCATTCAGCATTTGCAAGAATAGAGCAGAATCCTAGTTAGCTGTGGCTAATTCACATGCCTAAAAGGTCCATCGCAATAGTTGGCTCTGGGGTCTCTGGACTCTCGGCTGCATGGTTTTTAAATAAACAATTTAAGGTGTTTCTGATTGAAAAAGAGCCACGACTTGGTGGTCACACCCATACACACGACATAAGCGAGAACAATAACAAAATTTTTGTCGATAGCGGGTTCATTGTGTTCAATGACGTCAATTATCCAAACTTTACAAAATGGCTTGAAGAGTTAGGTGTTAACCGATCAAAAGCTGAAATGTCTTTTAGCGTTTCAAAAAACTCTGGTTCGTTTGAGTGGGGAGGTAAAAACTTTTCAGCTATTTTTGGTCAAAAAAAAAATTTGTTTTCTGCTAAGTTTCTTACAATGCTTTTCGAGATAAATAGGTTTAATAGCATTTCGTTAAATGCATTAAAACACCTAAACCTTATAAAGGATATGTCGTTAAAAACCTTTTTATCTGAAAATGCTTTTTCTACTTTTTTTTCAGAGAATTACATCATCCCAATGGCTGGATCCATTTGGTCTACACCAAGCAATAAAATCGCAGACTACCCCGCGGCAAGCCTTATACAATTTCTTTCAAACCATGGGCTNTTATCNGCTCAAAATCATCACCAGTGGTATTCAATTCTTGATGGAAGTAAAACGTACATTGATAAATTTGAGCAAAGCAATATTTACAAGTCAAAATGTATTACACAACTTCTGGAACATAAAGTAGANCGCGTTGAATTAAATGGCGAGGAATCGTCAGCGGGGAAAATAAATATTACTGGTAAAAACCTTAAAAAGAAGGAAGGTTTTTCACTAAAGGTTGATGAGGTNGTTTTCGCTTGTCACTCCGATCAAACATCGAGAATCATCAAGACCAGGACAGAAGAATCTGAAATATTGTCTGACATAACTTATCAAAGAAATAANGGTTACCTTCATGAGGATACCAGTTTAATGCCGAATAGAAAAAGAGTATGGTCGGCCTGGAATTACCTCTCATCCCAGCAACAAGGACAAGCTGATCAAATTTCAATAACTTATTGGATGAACAGGTTACAGAAACTACGAACAAACCGAAATGTTTTTGTTTCTCTTAATCCCCCGCGTGAACCAAAGAAATCTCAAATGACAAAGGAGTTGGTTTATGAGCACCCCGTTTTTGACGCAAAGATGATCAAAGCAAGGGAAAAGGTTAATAATTTTCAGGGGAACAAAGGTTTCTGGTATTGCGGAGCCTGGACTGGTCATGGTTTCCATGANGATGGGTTTGTGTCAGGGNAAAAAATCGCAACAGAAATAAACAAACGCTATAAAAAAAATCGNTATGTTAATCAATGAANTAAANCCATTCACCGCACGGATAATTCATAAAAGGCATGGACCTAAAGAGCATCGNTTCAGTTATAACTCGCTTTTTTTTTCTATTAATCTGAAGGACCTTGTCAAACCTATTGGAAATAGTTTTGTTGCTATCAATAAAAAAGCTCTTATCTCAATAAACCAAAAAGATTACGGGGATGGAGGAAATATTTTGTTGTGGGTCAAAAAATGTCTTACTTTAAATAATCTAAATAGTAATGTTACAAACGTTTACCTTTCAACATTTCCCAAAATTTTAGGATTCGGGTTCAACCCCGTAAATTTTTGGTATTGTTGGAATTCAAAAGAAGAACTGATAGCAATTATTGCTGAAGTNAATAATACTTTTGGCGAAAGAAAAATCTATGTTCTCTCAAAAGAAGGTAGCATTATCAAAAATGGAGAGAGTTTTATTAAAAAGAAAAATTTCTACGTATCCCCATTTATTGAAGTAAAAGGAAAATATTGTTTTAGATTTTTCAACTGTCCTAAACGAAGCATTGAAACGGCGAGAATTGAACTGGAACAAGATGGAAAAAAAATTATTTCAACTAGCATTAGCGGGAGAGGTATAGATGCCAAAAACAAACTAGGACTAAAATTGTTTTTTCCATTACTACTATTTCCTGCAATAACAATCTTCAGAATCAACTTTCAAGCATTAAAATTATGGTTTAAAGGAATTAAAATAGTTAAGAAAAGAGAAAACAATGATTAATAATTTTTTTCAAAGTAGGATAAATCGACAGTTAGGAAAAATAGAATTTGGTCGGTTAAAACTAATCCTTCCAAACAAAAGAGAATTGATTTTTGAAGGATCTAAAGATCCAACAGTCATTACTGCTGACCTCACGGTGAAAAAGTGGATTGTATTTGTAAATCTTATACTACAAGGTGATGTTGCCTTTGGTGATGATTATATTAAAGACAAATGGTATTCGAGTAATTTATTCAACCTGTTTTGCCTAGTCATAAAAAACCAAAAAGTGTTTAAATTATTAATAAATGGTAACCGACTAGCTTCAATCGAAAAACTTTTAAAGCATTGGAAAAGGAGAAATACAATTAGCCGTGCAAAAGAAAATATTCAAGCACATTATGACTTAGGGAATTCCTTTTATCAGGCATGGTTGGACAAATCGCTGACATATTCAAGCGCACTTTTTAAGAAAAATAATGGGGATAAATTAACAGACTTGTATGAGGCGCAGCAGCACAAAATTAGTAGAATCGTTCATCTTCTCAAGAATTTACAACCAAATGCCTTGGTTTGTGAGATCGGTCTTGGTTGGGGATCGGTTGCGGAAAAGATAATTAACGATACCTCCTGGAGGTATGAAGGATTAACTTTATCAGAAAAGCAATTTTCTTTCGTAAACGAAAAGTTTAAAACAGTTAAAAACAATAATCGTCTCAATTTCGAAATAAAAGATTATAGGCTAATGAATGGTAAGTACGACGCTATTATTTCCATCGAAATGTTCGAGGCAGTCGGCCAAGAATACTGGAACGTTTTTTTCGAAAAGGTTAGTACGTGTCTTAAGGACGGCAGCAAACTAGTCATTCAAACAATTCTTATAAAGGATGAAAAGTTTGAACACTATAAAAAAAATGTAGATTTTATACAGACGTTTATTTTTCCTGGAGGAATGTTACCTTCTAAAAAAATATTTAGAGCACTTGCAGCGTCACATAATTTAAAAATACAAGACGAACTTTTTTTCGGTGCAGATTATGCGGAAACGTTGAGATTATGGGCAACAAATTTTAATAAATGTGCAAAAAGACTAGAGCGTTTGGACATTAGTTCAGATTTTAAACGTATGTGGACGTTTTATTTAAACTATTGTAGGAGTGGGTTTGCGACAGGAGAGTTAGATGTTGGTCAATTTTTATTGGTTAAGTAAGTTAAAAAAGATATTTATTTTTTTTCTCATACTCCCATTCGGATTTAGTAATGCAATAGCAACCGAAGAGATTGGATCAACCTTAGTTGTAATGGATAGGTTTTGTTCCTCTTGCAAAATATTTAGAGGAAGCGGTCGGCTATCTTTTTTTTGGAATAAATTTATACAGAGCGGAACTTTATTCTGAAAAGACTGGTGAAGACTTT
>NYVY01000049.1 GCA_002684875.1 Pseudomonadota bacterium | reverse complement strand
ATCTAGTTATTAATTATTGTTTTTTTTTAACAATAAACGAGAGATATAAATCTTTGTATAATATAAGGAAGGATATGTTGATGAGTATGACAAATAGGTTACGAGTCGATGGGGTAGTAAATCAAAGACGCATAACTAGGTTATAAATTTCGTGGGAATATTTGACAATGACAGAAAAAGTTAAAATTAGTCTGGCACTAGTGTTTTTAGTGGTTTCACAGAATTTATTTTCGTCTGAATGGAAACGTCGGGCAACAGGTCCTTCCTATGCCGAATATTTTGGTGATGTAAAAAAAATTGATGGGTTAGTAAGAATGAGTATGTTGACAGATTATATTGAAGACACTGAGTTTGAAAAAAAAACCGTAAAATCAATTATAAATAACCGACTTTTTAATTGTAAGGATAAAACCACGAAGGTTGATGAAATGTTTGGGTATAGTGAGCAAATGGGAATGGGAGAACTTGTGAGCACAAAGAAAGGAGATGTTGATTGGGAACGAATTGAGCCTGATACGTTTCTCGAGTATGCATTAATTCTGGCTTGTAGGTAATAATATCTAGCTTATAAAACTGTAGTTATCACCTCCCTTGCTTTTTGCAGCATACATTGCTGCGTCTGCGGAATTGAGGACTTTTGATGCTTGGAACTCATTTGCCTCGGAAGCTAGCCAAATACCAATACTGCATTTAAGAACGATAGAACAGTTTTTTATTTTCATTGGTTTAGATAAATTTTGTTGAATAAGCTGAATTTTTTTTGCAACATCTTTTTTATCTTTTATCTTGTTTAAAACAATAACAAATTCATCACCCCCGAGACGTGAATAAAAATCAGAGGGACCTGAAGATTTTTGTATTCTATTAGCAATTTCGATCAATACTCTGTCACCAACCGCATGACCATATCTATCATTTACTGGTTTGAAGTTGTCGAAGTCTATAAAACAAATAGCAAAGTCCTCTAACTTGGTATTCCTTGGACTGTACTTAATTAATTTCGATTCAAGAAAAGACATAAGAGCAGGCCTATTAGGAAGTGTTGTAAGAGAATCGTGTGTAGCTGCGTCTTGTAATTGAATATTCTTATGTTCTAACTGACGATTTGCCTTTTCCAGGCTTAGGCTAGTTCTTTTTAAAACGGCACTGCTATTAATTAAAAATAACACTGCAGTTACAACAAACGATAACATTATTATAATAATAGAAATCCAAATTGGTCTGTTTATTGCAAGGGTATAAAAATCAGTACTATATTCGAAAAGGTCAAATTCAACTTGATATTGAACCGAGTTTAAGCCTTTTATCTGATATGTTTTTGATTTTAGCTTTTGAAAATTATTATTATATTTCTCAGGCTTTAAATAGATAGGCTGTGGTTGGACTAATTGGAGTAAAACATTATGTGCGTTATCATAAATCGTAATGCTTTTTATAAGTTCATTTGAGTCTAAAATGATTGATAAGTATTTGCCCAATAAAGATATATCATTTTTTAGTGAATTTATTTCGAACACTTTTTCTATTGAGTTTTCTACTTGTACTTTTCGTTTTTGAAAAAGTTTAAAATTATAGTCTGAGTATTTATATTGCAAATAAAAGCCACAAAGAACAACTACTAAGAGGTTTGAAAAGAGATAAAGAATAAGAGTGCCACCGATTTTTTTTGCTTGTGCTAATATCATCTGACACTCTATGAATATAATTTTCGTGAAAAGTTATGGAAAAAGACATCGTGACTTTTTAAGGATGTTTCAAATAAAAAAACCTTACGATGCAAATGGCTGTTCTCCAAGTAATTTTGAGAATGCTTTCCCTTCCACACCTGGTGAAAAATAAAATCCTTGTAACTGGCAAAAATCTAGATGGGAGATACTTTCAAGATGATCTCGTGTCTCAACTCCCTCTATTACAATGGCGCAATTGATTGATCTTATCATTTGAAGCAATTCGTGAAATAGAAATTTTCCTTTTTCAGATTTTTTTGACTCTACTAAAAAGAATTTATCAAATTTCACTTCTCGGATTGGTAGTTCAATTAACCTTTGTATTGTAGATAGTTTTGTGCCAAAGTCGTCAACAGAAAGATTAAATCCTTCTTTATACAGTGAAAGAACACCCGAAAATAATTTCTCATCGTCTAAAGTGAAAGTTTCCGAAATTTCAAAATAGATCATTGAGGTATCTATTTTCTTTTGTTGACATTTTTCTTTAACAACTACCGCGAAGTCCGAAGATGCCAAGTTACACTCGTCAATATTTATTGCGATGGTGGCACTAAGATTTCTGTCTTTCAATATACTTAGCAGATTTAACGACTCATCAATTACAATATTACTAATCAGCGGTAGAAGTCGGTTTTTTTTTGCAGTTGGTAAAAATAGTTTTGGGAGTAAAATTCCTTTTTGAGGATGCCGCCAGCGAATGAGTGCTTCTGAGCCAGTAATCTTTTTTGTTCCGTTTTGTATTTTAGGTTGAAAATATGGAACAAATTGCCCTCCATTTATACCGTCTAGAATTTCATTTGCTGATATAGGCATCTCGAAATCTTTCACTCTGGGGTAGTTGGAATGTTTTTTTCTTCAGCAAATAGTGTGAAAGTACCAGGAATTTTTTTAGCCATAGTTGCTGAGGACTCTGCTTTGATTATTAATTCTTCAAAGTCTTTGGAATCATTTGGAAATAATGATACCCCTAAGCTAGCGGTAAGGTCTTCCCCCACAGGTAACAAACCTTTTCTAAAAATATTTGCTATTCGATTAGCTACCTTTTGACAATTTTCATACGACCCAACATTTTTCAAAATTAGACCAAACATATCGCCACCGATTCTACCTACAATATCTTCTTCTCTTACAGTATCTTCAAGTTTCCTCGCTACCTCAAATAGAACTTCATTACCAAGATCAAAACCGTATTTTTTATTTATCATCGAAAACTCATCTAAACTTATTACGACACATGCAAGAAGGTATTCCGTTTTATGACTTTTTGAAGAAACATCAATTGCTGAAGACAACTTTCTTTTAAATGATTCATAATTATGAACTTTAGTGAGGGTATCTTTTTCTAAATTTGTAAAAACTTCAGTTGAACATGTGGACAATTCTTTAAGTACTTGGTAATGGTTTCCTAGAATTGTGCTAAGAGAGGCCCAACTCTCTAATTTTAATTTTTCTAACTCTGGCTTTTTTATATTTGCAAATCCAATCACTACTAAACCAGTTTTGTTAGTTTTTCCAAATTGAGCGCTATAAAAGTTGTAGCGTTCAGATATTACATTGTTATTTAAATCACTTATGTGCTGTTTGTTCAGTAATAGAAACGATGCTTCACTAATCTCATTTGAAAAAGCCTCCTTTTCAAAAACAATATCAGTTGGAGTACCATGGAGTGAATAAAACGTTGAAAATGGGTTGGAATTGTCTGCACGATGATTGATTTCTAATATCGATAGACCGTCAAAGCCAGGGTAGGAAGCTAAAATTCCTAAAGCTTTTTCTGCAAACTCATTTGGGCTCCGTGTTGAAAAAATATCAGCACAAGCCTCAAATATGCAGCTCTGAGTTTTGTCATCCCCGCCCATAGTTTAGGATAACTTAGATTTACTTCTAAAACCAAGAAAAAATTTATTTAGCGGTAGCTTTTTGTAGATTTTTAAGAGTAGCCAGTTCTATTAAACTTTTCCCACTTAAAGGAGGTAATTTGTATACCCCAGAGCGTAGGCTAGTGGTCATAAGGTAATCTTCTTCACCTTTAATTTTTGTGAAATTAAAGTAGACATTTTTACCGTTTTTCAAGACAAGTGAAAAAGTTAAGCTTGCAGCTTTCCGAACATCTTTTTCATTTTGTTTTAAAGCCAAAGAGTCAATTTGCATATCTGCAATTTGAAGAACCAGTTGAATAATGTTCTTCTGATTTTCTTCTATTAAAGGTCCTCCTTTTCTTGAAAAAACCCACTCTTTTTTATTGTCAGTTGAAACATCATTAAATTTAGCTCTTTCAATATGAAATTGATTAAATTTTAAAGAATTGATTGCCCCCTGATTTTGTACAAAAATATCTTTTTGAATCCAGTCGTTTTCATTTAAGTCGATATCATTAGGGGCAAATTTTACCGCATACACTACATTTTTATCATTAATTCTGGCATGAGTCTGCCTAAGGGCTGGCGCACTCCCGAAAAATATTTCGGTATTATTGGATGGTGTGGATAGCAATAATTTTCGTTCAAACAAATTAGTTGCAACTTTCAATCTTTCAAAAGAGTCATTTTGTTTAGAGACTTCTATACCTAGTGGTGTTGAGGATAGGCGCTGAATCAACCGATTAACTAGTGCATTGTTAGCTGGAAAGTTATCGAGGTTGGGTAATGTCCATGTACCTTCAGGGCTACTCCTCTCAAGATTAACCACAAGCTTACTGGGACCTCTAATTTCTATTTTAGTAACGTCATTTTTATCCCCTGCGAACAACATTACTGGGGCGGTTGGTCCAGAAAGGAAGCCCATGGAGAAAAGACTCACGGCAGTTAGAATTACTTGGATCACTAGGATTAAAATGAGAAACTTTCCGTATTTATGAATCATAATTTTTCCAGAATGTTAATTGAATTTAGTCGATAGCATTTTTTTGTAGGAACTTAGAGCATTAGTTTCTCTCCTCTTTCGAAGTCCCCAAATAACTAGTATTCCAAATATAGCCAAAAAGTAATTCAATGCCTCCCAAGCCTTTTGTGTATCTTCAGACATTGGATAAAGAGTTCTAGCAAAGTGGGATTTGCCTCTCAATTCAAGTAAGCTTTCATCTTCTGTTGACCATTCAGTTGCATTTTGTACAAATTCCAAAGGTTTTGTGTACAACGTACTCATTGCGTGCGAGGCAAGATCGATGGACCCATCGGCAGCAAAACTGTTGCTGCCTACAATGATGAGTTTTGAGGAAGCTGGCGAGGCTTTGATGATGTTATCTAAAACCCCTTTTTCAGGTTTGGTAGGTTTTGCATCCCTGTAATACGACGAAAATGGTCCTGAAATAGCAATCGCAAGGTTTTCTGTACCTCTTTGTGTGACATCAGCAAATCCAGTACTAGGATAATTTGAGTAGTCAGGCACAACGTTTAGGTTGTCCGAAGTCCAGCTTGAGCTCGAGCTTGAAACCAAATTTGAGAGTCGATTTGCGCTAATCTTTTCTTCATTTACCAAGATGGGGGACACCCAATTTAATGTCAATTGATTTAAGGATGCGGTAATTGGATGTTCACTGTTTAAGTTTTTATCTCTGATATCAGGGAAATGAGGGTAGGGTTCCATTTGAATCGTTCTAATAGGAATACCACCAATGTACTTCTCAACAGGTATTGGTAACGATGCATTTGAAGGATCTAGCACCATTTCAGCTTCTATTTCAAGGCCTAAATTCTCTAACCAAGCATCAACACCTGAAGTATATTCGGACGCCTCTATTGATCGACCAACTTGGACGTTAAACGGTGAGGTAGAAATTAAAACGCTACCACCCTTCATTAAAAATTGGTCTATCGTTTTTAGTTGCAAGTCGTTCACTTTATTCGGGGCTAAAACAAGCAGCATATCGGTATCGTCCGAAATTTTCCCGTCTTTCAAATCACTCTGGATTACGTTTAGACTTTCAGATAAAATTTGTTTTAATCGGTTGAAGCTTTGTAAATTGTTCGGTGGGGTGACTAATGTAATTGTTCTCAAATACCCTGGCACAAACCTTTTTAAACTTGCGTCAATTGAGGATTTCAAAGCATCTTTTTCTAATGAGTCGTTAAATTGGACAAGGTGTTTTTTACCAGCCCCCTCAACAACAACGTTAAACCAAAAGGTGGTTCCATCTACAGGGTTTAGCATTTGCGGACGAAGGTCGAGTTTATCCTCCAGCATCTTTTTTATGTTGTCATTTTCCTCAGGATCAACAACTTTAAGCTCAAACTTACTTTGAAACTTTTGTTGATAGTTTTCAGCGATTGAGTAAATATCATTAAATATCGGCGTGAGTTCTTTTGGCAAATTGCTTTGTTTGGTAACGTACATATTAAAGGTTAGTGATTCTGTAACAGAATTTAAAATAGAACCTCCAATATTAAAAGCTCCAACAGCTTTTTTGATTGCTCGAGTTACAGCATATTCTGGATTTTTCAACCTAACATCAACACCTGCCTCGTTTGCACTCGCCTTTGCCTCGATTAAATCAGCATAGCTTAGGGACTCAAATTGGTCGCCGTATACAACCACAATATCGAAATAAGAATTTACAACTTCTGCTTGATGCCTAGTTGCAATCTGAAAAGGCATTGGTTTTATACCGTATTTAGAAGCAGCCTCTTCCTCTTTATTTTGATCCTTTTGAGGGTCAATGAATTCAACCGTTGTTGTTCCTCCCGAGTTGACCTCGTACTCTTTTAAAATATCTTTTACCCTTGGAATAAGAGGAGATAATAACGGGTGCGAACGTTCAGAAAAGTAACCTCGGATTATCAGGGGTTCCCTTAATTCATTCAATTGAGTTTTCGTTGTGTTGGATAGGGAGTAAAGAGATTCTTCAGTTAGATCAACTCTCAAGGAGTTGACTGGAAACAGCCAAACGTTAATAATCACTGCATTTAAAAACACCACGGTAACAAAGAAGTTCCATTGACCATGGTTCTTTAATTTACCTTTTACCCAGTTACTCTTCTCTAAAGTGTACGCATTAGCAACTAAGAATATAACAACGATACTGACATAATAGATTAAATCTCTTACATCAATCACTCCTCTGATAATTGATTCAAACCTGGAACCTGTACCAAAAGCTTCAAGAATTGATGCCAAATTATGGCCAACGAGTCCTGTTACCAGGTTTGAACCGATCAAATAAAATAGACCGCAAACCAGAACCGTGANGATAAGTGCAACAATCGGGTTATCAGTATTAGAACTTGTGTATAACCCAATAGAAATATAGGCTGATGCCAGAAAAAAAGTTGCGATATACCCACCTAAAACAGGACCCAAATCTAAACTTCCTAAAGCTGCTGCTGTGAAAGGGATAGGTAAGGTTAAGGCCATTGCAACCACAATTAACGATAGGGCGGCGGTAAACTTCCCTATAACTAGGCTACCCTTCGACAGCGGTGATGTAAGTAGGGTTTCAATCGTTCCAGATCTTTTCTCTTCAGACCATGAACGCATCGTNAAAGCAGCTACTAGGAATATTAGCAGAATAGGAAACCACTCAAATAAGGGTTTGATGTCTGCAATATTTCTGCTAAAAAAAGTTTCTACCCAAAAAAAAACGAAAAGACTTACACCAATAAATGNACCCAAAAAAAGGTAGGCTGCTGGGGAAGAAAAAAAACTTTTAAATTCTTTTTGTGCAACGAAGAGAAACCCAGGCTGATTCAATTTAATTCTCCCTCAGTACTAACTTCCGCAAAAACTGTTTCTAAATTTCTNGTCTGAGGAATAATAGTTTCCACTNANGCCCCATCTGAAACGACGAATTTAACTAATTCGGGAAGAATTTTTTTTTCAACTTCGATTTTGTAGGAATTTTTGGCCCCTTCTATTTTTTCTATTTGTGTTACACCATCGAACTCACTCAAAAGATCTAAAAGAGGGGTGTTCAATGATTGAAACGTGAATATATANTGATTCTCCCGCTGCAAATCATTAATTTTCGAATCTAGTACCAACTTTCCTCTTCTCATTATCAAAACTCTCTCGCAAATTGCCTGCACTTCTTGTAAAACGTGGGTTGATATTATTACAGTGGCGTTTTCCGCAAGCTCTTTNATAAGNTCTCGCATTTGAAGAATTTGGTTTGGGTCAAGNCCATTGGTTGGCTCATCAAGTATTAGTATATCTGGCTTGTGCAATAGTGCTTGAGCAACACCAACTCTTTGTCTGTAGCCCCTAGACAAAGTTTCTATCTTTGCAGTAGCTTTTTCGATGAGAGCAGTTTTTTCNATTGCATTCAAAACTAATTCATCTCTTTCTGATTCGTTGACCAAATNAAGCCTAGCCTGGTAAAAAAGGTAATCTATAACTCTCATTTCAGGCCAAACTGGGCAATTTTCGGGGAGGTAGCCTATCCTTCTCTGAATTTCAGGNGTATCTTGTCCGAGCGTGAGNCCTTTTATCAAAACCTCTCCGTTGTTGGGCTCAATGAATCCCGTTAGCATTTTCATAATGGTTGTTTTGCCAGCCCCGTTGTGACCAAGTAGGCCAATAACCTCTCCCTTAGATACACTGAACGTAACTGAGTCAACAGCTTTGTTTGAGCCGTAGTGTCTGGATAAATTTTTTACACTAATCATAAACGTTTTATTATACAAAAATGGTATGATTCCCCAAACAGACACAAAAGTTCCCTAAGGGTCTTCCCTTGGTCAAAAAACATATGCCAAAACCGAAGAATCCAGAATTTATTAAAGTTAAAAACTCAAGCGAGGAGTATAGACCATCGAGAATATTTTGTGTAGGCGCAAATTATCGAAAACATGTGGCTGAAATGGGGTTGCCTGGACGAGAGAAACCATTTTTTTTTATGAAACCCCGAGAATCGTTAGTGCAGGGTAAAGAATATGAAGAGTTGGCAATTGAGTACCCAGATAATTGCAAAAACTTAGAGCATGAGTTGGAGCTTGTGCTCTTAATCGGTAACTCGGGTTCTAATATTGCTGATGAACAAGCTATGCGTTATGTTCACGGTGTTGGGGTTGGGTTAGATATGACAAGGCGGGATTTACAGAAAATTTCGAGGGAAAAAAAACAACCATGGGAAATTTCAAAAGCATTCGAACAATCAGCTCCAATTGGTAACTTTAGAAAAATTAGTGAGTTGGGAAAGGACTCGNGTTTTGATATGAGTCTTACTGTCAACGGAGTTATTAGGCAAAGCGGAAATACTGGTGAAATGATATTTTCCATGCAAGAAATCATATCAAATTTATCTAAGTATTTTTATCTAGTTCCTGGGGATTTGATTTTTACTGGAACCCCCCAAGGTGTTGCTGCAGTATCCAAGGGCGATAAATTGGTTGCAGTTATTGATCAGTTGCCGAGCTTGTGTGTTAACGTTGTTTAACAGATTTTATGGTATTATCTGTTGGTAAATTTTATGTTAATTTGTACTAGTGTTTGAACGACTAGTTCAATAATTGTTTAGGGGGTCGTTAGGGTATGAGTACAAGCAATACAAAAGGCTTTTTCTCCTTTTTATACAAAGATGCAATTGTAGCAAAACCAGGGTTTAATCGCTGGCTTGTTCCTCCAGCCTCCATCGGTATTCACCTTTGCATAGGGTCGGTTTATGCATGGTCTCTCTTTAACCTTCCACTCACTAATCATTTTGGAGTCGTTGCACCCGCTGCCAACGATTGGAATCTTTCCGATGTAGTTTGGATATTTTCGGTAGCTATAGTATGTTTAGGGCTCGCTGCGGCGTATGCTGGAAAATGGCTCGAAGAAGTCGGTCCAAGAATGGTCGGAGTAGTAGCTGCAACTCTTTGGGGCGGCGGCTTTATTATTGGGTCAATCGGTATTGCAAGTCACCAGCTTTGGCTAGTTTATTTAGGCTATGGCGTTTTTGGTGGTTTTGGTTTAGGCCTAGGATATGTATCTCCAGTATCTACCCTGATTAGATGGTTTCCAGATAGACGAGGTATGGCCACGGGCATGGCCATTATGGGATTTGGGGGCGGTGCGATGATCGCTAAACCAATAAAAACCTCGCTTTTGGGTTATTTTGCTGTTGCGCCAGAATATTTGGGGAGCGAAGGATTAGTTTCAACCGTTACTGAAGGCGGAAGACTGTTTGCAGAGAAGGCTGGAGAGAAAATCGAAGTAGTCATCGCCACAGCAAAACAAGCTGCTGCCCTTCCTGGTGGTGGTGAGGCTGGTGTTTATGTTGTGGGAAGTGGGGATACGGGGGCTTCAGCAACTTTTCTCACACTAGGTTTGATTTACTTTTCGGTCATGCTTATTGCAGCGTTTAGTTATAGAGTTCCGCCAAAAGATTGGAAGCCTGATGGTTGGACTCCCCAGCCAGACAGTGCCAAATCTATGATAACGAAAAATCATGTTCACATTGATCAAGCACTGAAAACACCTCAATTTTGGCAGCTTTGGATAATGCTTTGTTTTAACGTTACTGCTGGAATTGGTGTTATTGGGGTAGCGAAAACTATGGTAAGTGAGATTTTTGGTTCTAACGCAGTTTTAATTGAAATGGCTACAACTAGCACGTTAGTCCTTCTTTTCTTCGCTAATTACGTTGTTATGTTATCGGCGTTCAACATGGTAGGAAGATTTATATGGGCCTCTACATCGGACTACATTGGCAGAAAAAACACTTATCACTGCTTTTTTGTTTTGGGTGCAATCTTGTATTCTTCAATTCCTTACTTTGCTTTGCAGGCTAGCGCTGATCCAACTACAGTTCTTTACTTTGCTGGGTTCTGTATCGCGTCAATGATAATATTTACCATGTATGGTGGAGGTTTTGCTACAATTCCAGCCTACCTTGCTGATATCTTTGGGACCATGCATGTTGGGGGAATTCACGGTAGATTGTTGACAGCTTGGTCCACAGCAGGTGTTCTGGGGCCTTTGAGCATAACAGAGCTACGTAGCTATTCTTTAAATCAGGCTATCAATGATTTAGTTCAAAAAATTGACCCTTCTAAGTTTCTTGATAAGTTTGGTGCGCCAGTTGAACAGTTAGACCAATTAGTCGCAGCAAAAACGGTAAGCATAGCTAGACTTATGGAGATTGTTCCTGAAGGTACTATTGACCCAACTCCTAGCCTGTACAACACAACTATGTATGCAATGGCAGGCCTGTTAGTCGTAGCATTTGTTGCCAACCTTCTGATGAAGCCAGTAAACTCAAAGCACCACTATCAAGGAGATCCAACCAAGGCGTAGAGCTCAAATATTTGCAGGTAAAAGAATATTAAAGAAATACATTGTTGTATTGTTTTTACATTTTTATGTTTTTGACACTTATACAAGTTAGACTTAATTAATATTTGTATGGTTCTGAATATAACCTTGTTTCCTCACAAAATCACTTGCAAATCATGGGTTACTTTTGTTTGGTTTAGGGATTTCGTACCTCCAAGTCTTGGAAGACAAATGAGAAATGCTTTGTTTATAAGATTTTGGTGTCAAACCTATTGATAAATTTAATTGCCGATCGTCTTGTTTTGCCAGTTTCTAGAAGGTCATAAACCATTAAAGCATTTTTTAAACCGTCAAGATTATTTCTTGTGAATATGTATTTCGGTTAACCCATATTCAAGATCATAGTCTACCCGTAAAGTGTTTAACGGTTTTGGGGTATTGTCGGATTTTCGGAGATGAGCGAAAATGACATCTAATTTGTGGGCTATTCCCAAAACTATGATGAAGTTGGTAGATTCTATCCTCAAAACAATATCTACTTTTCTCCTTTTTCATATAGCTGTCATTTCAATAATCATGTCCTTAAAAAGTGCTTCACCAGATAGCAAGGTGGTTGTGTCTTTTAAATGTATTTCTGGTTTTGGATAGACAGTCATTGAACTTGTTGTTTTTTTTGTGTCATTCTTATTCACGTTTTTTCTGTTTAAAAAAAAAGTTTACCGAAAACAATTGAAGGTATTATTAAATAAAAAAAAGTATACTCAGAGTGTAATGTATAGCCTGCGATTGATTTTTGGAGGGATAAGTTGAAGACGTTATCTAAATTATTACAAACCTACGAGACATGTCATAAAAGCCCTGTGAACGAAATCATTCATTTAATCTCCATTCCATTGATTATGTTTGGCATTTTGGGTGGTTTGTATTTTACTCACCCTTTGGTAGCTTTATTCTTTGTAGTTTTTTGCATGTTTTATTATTTGAGATTATCGTTTCTAGCAACATTGTTAATGGTACTTTGGGTTACTTGTTGTATATTGGTACTAAGACTTTTTGAAGACCAACTTCTAATGATCTCAATTCAATGCTTTATTATTGGATGGATTGGTCAGGCCATTGGTCACTTTATTGAAGGCAAGCGACCCTCTTTTTTTGATGATTTATGTTTTTTGTTAATCGGCCCCTTGTTTGTTATAAATGTTTTGACAAAAAAAATGGGAATAAATATTTTCAAAGATTAATTCAATATGAAGCCTTTAGAAAACGAAGATGACATTTCCGAAACTATCCTATCTCTAAGAGAGTATTATGAACTTGATCCCTATCCTATTTTAAATTTACGGGTCTCTTGGTTGCAGTCGTTAGAAAATTTAATTATTAAATATGAAAAGCAATTTGTAGAGGCAATTAACGCAGATTTTGGAAGTCGTGCTAGGCATGAAACTGAACTGTGTGAGATTATACCGACACTTTCCGCTATCAGGCACGCTCTAAAAAATTTACCATCCTGGGTAAAGTTAAGAAGAAGAAAAACTTCCCCTTTCTTTTGGTTTGGACACAGTGAGATTTTTTTTCAACCGCTTGGCATAGTAGGAATCATCAGTCCTTGGAATTACCCGTTGCAATTATCTCTCATTCCTGTGATCAATGCTTTGGCTGCTGCCAATCGAGTTGTAGTAAAACCAAGTGAAAAGACAAAAAATTTTGCTGTGTTGCTGAGAGAAAAGTTTTGCCAGGAAATTGA
>NYVY01000048.1 GCA_002684875.1 Pseudomonadota bacterium | reverse complement strand
CATTTAAAAAAGCTTCTGATGGCGCGTAAACATGACCAGAGCTTGCAAGAAGTATATTTATTCCACCCCCTTTTTTTTCAAGTGAGGAAATTAAATTTTCGCTTCCTATGACATTTGTTTCGTAAAGCTGGATTGGATTAAAAGAGGTTAAATGACTTAGGCCAGCNAGGTGAATAACATGATCAAAATCTGATCGTGCTATTTCTNCTTCCAATTCTTTTTTTCTTAAAAGATTAGTTTTTAAGTTTAAGACAGCATGGTTGTNAGTTTTTAATTCTCTTTGCAAATGCCTACCNATAAACCCAGTTGCACCGCTTAATAATATTTTCATGATTTTAGTTTTTTTAAATCGTAGTTGACCATAATCTTTGCTAGCTCTTCTAAATTAGTCGTAGCTTCCCAACCTAATTCTTTTTTCGCTTTTTCTGGGTTGCCTAGTAAAACCTCTACTTCTGAGGGACGGTAAAGAGATTTATCAACTTTCAGTAAGGTTTTACCAGTTTTTTTATCGATACCTGTCTCATTTTCGTAACTACCAACAAATTCAATTTCCATCCCTGCTGCGCTAAATGCCATCCTTGCAAAGTTTCTAATTGTTTCATTTTTTCCCGTCGCGAGAATAAAGGTGTCTGGTTTTTCAGTTTGGAGCATTTTCCACATTCCGATAACATAATCTTTTGCGAAACCCCAGTCTCTTTTTGCGTTTAAATTTCCTAAATATAAGGTATCCTGCATCGAGTTCTTTATCCTTGCTACAGCAGTCGTTATTTTTTTTGTGACAAATTCTTCTCCCCGTAACGGACTTTCGTGATTAAAAAGAATGCCACAGGAGCCAAATATGTCGTAACTCTCTCTATAGTTTATCGTCATCCAATGAGCATATAGTTTTGAAACAGCATATGGACTTCTAGGATAAAATGGAGTCTCTTCGTTTTGTACTTTGTGTTGTATTTTCCCGAACATTTCTGAGGTGCTGGCTTGATAAAAGCGAGTCTTTTTATTGAAAATTCTTATGGCTTCGAGAATATTTAGTGCGCCGAGTGAGTTGACGTTTGAGGTTGCTAGGGGGTTGAGAAAACTAGACGTGACAAAACTTTGTGCAGCAAGGTTGTATATCTCTACTGGTTGAAATTTTTCAAGTACTCTAAGAATNTTATTAGCATCTGTAATATCTAAATCTTGCAGGGTTAAATTGCTATTATGCAATATGTTCAGGTCAGATAACCTCCAAAAATTTGGTGTGCTACTGCGACGATAACAACCAATGATTTTNTAACCTTTGCTAAGCAAAAAATTTGCTAGATAAGCTCCATCTTGTCCAGTAATTCCCGTTATAAGTGCAGTTTTTTTCAAAATATCTCTCTAAAAAGTTGAGTAATTGTTAATCAATAGCTAATATGTTAACCAAAATGTACGTGGCTTTAATAAAAAATCTAACTTTACAAGACTTTCGTGACCGCTATGCAGGTTCTGTCTTTGGTTCTTTATGGGCTTTAATTAACCCCATAGTTATGATAACTGTATACCTGTTGGTTTTTACAGAGATTATGGGAGCACGTCTTGCGGGATCTTCAAACCTATCNAGCTTTAGTATTTTTCTAATTTCTGGACTTCTTCCTTGGCTCGCATTTTCCAGTACTCTGACGAGAACCGCATCGGCTTTCCAAGAAAAAAAATCAATAATCACGAAAATCAAAGTTAATCTTAGCTTTTTCCCGTTGTACATTTGTTTTTCTGANTTTATTACTCTATTAATCTCTGTTATTTTTTTTATTTTTGTTTATGTACTCTTTCTTAAGCAGGATATAAACATATTACTAGTATTGAATCTTTTAATTTTATTTTGTTTTCAGCAGCTTTTCGCTTANTCATTGGGCTTGCTATTTGGGGTATTAAATGTTTTTTTTAGAGATATAAAAGAATTTTTAACAATCTTTATGAATATTTGGTTTTGGATGACGCCTATTGTATGGGTACCATCCATTGCTCCAGAGTGGCTTCAAAAAATTCAAGAAAACGTAAACATTTACCTTTGGTTTTTAAGTGAATACAGAGGGATATTTTTAGAAGGTAATACTTCAAGCATTGAAAATTTTGGTCCACTATTTTTAATAGCTTTTTTAGTTCTTTCTACAAGCTTAATCCTAATAAAAATGCTTGAGCGTGAGATTCGGGACGCTATTTAACCTTGGAGGTTTGTTGTTTTGTTAGTTGTTAAAAATCTGTGTAAAAACTTTCGGCTCTATAAAAAACCCTCTGACCGTATTATTGAAGTCTGTTTTAGGAAAAGAAAACATGAAATATTCGTGGCTCTATCAAAATTAAGTTTTTCTCTAAAGCAAGGAGAATCTCTCGGAGTAATAGGCCCCAATGGTGCAGGAAAGTCTACCTTGATGAAACTTTTGACTGGTTTGTTAATTCCAGACAAAGGGTCTGTTTTAATCGATGGCCACATTACTGGATTAATTGAATTGGGGACTGGGTTTAATCAAGAGCTTAGCGGTAGAGAAAATATAAGAAATAATGCACTTTTACTCGGTATGTCATCGAAGGAAGTTGAATCAGTTCTTTCCGAGATTATATCTTTTGCAGAAATAGGTCCATATATCAATGAACCACTAAAAATTTACTCTTCAGGCATGGTTATGCGTCTTGCATTCGCTATAGCGATTCATTCTAAACCCAAATGTTTTATCATAGACGAGGCCTTGTCTGTAGGTGATGCGTATTTTCAACAAAAATGCACTAGAAAAATAATGGATTTTCGGGAAAAAGGAGGTAGTCTAATTTTGGTTTCACATGATATGAATGCAATTAAACTATTATGTGATAAAGTCCTTGTCCTAAATAAAGGGAAATGTTTTGTAATAGATGATCCAGAACCAGCCGTGAACTGTTACAACAAAATTCTTGCTGGGATGCAAAAATCGATTGCTTTGGACGTACCTACTAGTGAAAGTGGCTACGGAACCTTAAGAGCAGAAATCCTGCATTACTCTTTAAATGATATTCAACTTAATAGCTATGAGTTAACATCTGGAGCTTTTGTAAGCTTCAAGTTAAACATCCTTGCAAGGTGTTCCATTGATGATTTAGTCGTTGGGTTTCTAATTAGGGATCGATTTGGACAAGATGTTTTTGGAACTAATACATTTTTGGATAATGTACAGATTCCAGTGACAGAAGGCGATAAGTTTGATGTAAACTGGGAATTCAATCTTAATTTAGGGCTTGGAAAATATACTATTACAGCTGCAATACACAGGGGTCCAGATCATACACAAGAATGTTTGCACTGGTCGGATGCTATTTGTGGGTTTGAGGTAACTGAGCTTGATGGTAAACAATTTATTGGGCTGTGTAGATTAGATCCATCTTTAACGATAAAAAAAGTTTAACCTTCTTAATTACAGTTACATGGACAAATATTTTTATCTTCGGTTTGAAGATTTACATCGGGGTGAAAAAGCTGACATCATTAGTCGCTTTAAAAAATACGAGCGAATTTTGTATTCCTTGGCAGAAAAAAGCGATGCCCCTGCTTTTTTAGATTTGGGCTGTGGTAGAGGAGAGTTTCTAAGTTATCTTGCATCATTAAAAATTACGGCAACTGGTGTAGAAAAGAACATTAGTTTGGCTCCTGAGAAACTGGATAAATCAGTTGAAATTATCGAAGGGGATGCTTTATCGTGGTTAAAAAATACGAGAGATAACAGTTATGATTTTATTAGCGCAATTCATGTTATCGAACACCTTGAGTTTCCATATTTCTATGAGTTGACGAGAGAGATAAAACGTGTATTAAAAAAAAATGGAGTTGTCCTTTTTGAGACTCCTAACCCTGATAATCTTTTGGTTGCTACCTCGAATTTTTATGTTGATCCAACTCACTTAAGATTGATTCCGCAAAAATTGGTTGAATTTGTGCTAAATGATACTGGATTTTACAAGACATTTAGTTGGGGAGTTAATGAATCGGCAACTCGACCGATGATCCCCAAAGTTAGTGATATTTTGGGTGGTTCTAGCCCAGATTATGCAATATTTGGACTGGCAAACCAGACTCCGTTGTCCTCTAAGATTGAAGAAGTTTTAGGTGAAAAAAAAGGTTTGACAACTAAAGAGTTATGCGAATCTTTTGAAGAGCGGTATTTAAAAGACTATACAGAACTCTTGGAAAGACAGAAAAAAATTGAGGATAATATATACGATCAAAATTGCTTTCACAGAGACCAATACATACAAGTTACCCAAGAAATTTATAGGGTGAGAGATATATTTGAAAATGAATTGGAGCGCATATATTCGAGCAGGTCTTGGAAAATAACAGCCCCTTTACGTCAGATAGCGAGATTGGTTAGGAAATGTTCTTCCATTTTTGTAAATTTAAAAATCAATTTTGCAAGAATGTCCTTTAGGGAATTTTTACAGAATTACCGAACAAAAGTTTCATCCCTCCTTTATGCTTTACTTGATGGAAGCGCAGAGGGGGAAACTGTAAGTAAAGACGAGTCAGTTAAAGGCGTTTTTTATAAAAGATACAAAAGACTTTTAGCAAGCTTAAAGAAGAAGAAATAACTTGAAAATATTGATAGATTTTCAGGGCGCACAAGGTTTTGGTTCAGGGAGAGGAATAGGCGCTTACACTTTTGAATTTTCTCGGGGTTTGGTGGCTTTGGATGATTCCAGGTTTGAAGTTTTTTTGCTGTTGAACATGTCGATTGAAGATGGTTTGGCTGAGTTAATCAGAGAAGTCAGATTTTTTTGTGACCGAGATAAAATTCTTGGCTTTTTTGTTCCTAAAAGTTCTGATGTTAAAAATATTGGATGGAGGTCTCAAGCGCTAATAAATAGAAGGTCCGTTATTAATCAGCTAGACCCAGACATTGTTGTTTTAACAAGTCTATTTGAACCACCAAGCTCGCCAGTTGTTTCTGTTGTTGATCCTCTTGTTGGTAGCGCCCACGTTTCTGTTTTGTATGACTTAATACCAAAGGAGATGCCGAGCAAGTATTTAACAACTGTTAATGCTAAAGAGAGCTATGAAAATTCTATCGCTCAACTTTTAAAAAGTAATTTAGTTTTAACTATTTCAGAGTATACTGCGTCGGTTTTTCATAAAATTTATCGTAACCAACATAGGCCCAGAACAGTGGTGGTTGGAACTGCAACTATGAAACGGTTCTCGGCATTTGCAGGAAAAAAAAGGTCTGAGTTAATTGAAAAAAAAGCTTTGCCTTTAGAGCTTGTAAATAAGCTTCGTATAAATAAAAATTTTATATTAACTGTATCTGGTCAAGATGAAAGAAAAAATCTTAGGTTGTTAATAGCGGCGTTTTTAAATTTGAGTTCTAACTATAGGAAATATCAGTTAGTTGTTGTATGCCACCTTGAGGACAATGTCAAAAATAAATTGCTTGATGAGGTCTCAGGAGATGCTTCTCTAAAAGCAGAAATAATCTTTACTGGTTATCTAAAGAGTGATGAACTTGATATTCTTTACAGGTTATGCAAATTGTTTGTTTTTCCTTCTTTACAAGAGGGGTTTGGCCTTCCAGTATTAGAGGCGATGACTTTTGGATCACCTTGCTTGGTTGCAAATACTTCTTCTTTGCCTGAAGTGGCTGGAAAAGCTTGTATTTTTTTTGATCCTCTTAATCAGAAGGATCTTGAAGAGAAACTCACTCGTCTTTTAAGTGATGAATCTCTTCTCTTGAAACTCTCTCAATACAGCATTGAGAGAAGTAAAGAATTTTCTTGGGAAAAAGTGGTAAAAAAAACCACTAAGGCAATTGCCGAAATAAAACGTGCTAAAGATATTCAAGGTTCATCTTCTGTTGATGCAATTAAACAAACATCTGTTCATGAGAAGAAAAAACTAGCTTACATTTCACCTTTACCTCCTTTGAAAAGCGGAATTTCTAAGTACAGCATGACTTTAATTAAATTCTTAAAAAGATTTTATAATATTACTGTTGTTAATGAGTTGGGTGTAAATAGCAATACCTTTGAATTACCTTCCGGTGTTGCAAGTATTTGCTCTTTGGATTTTTTTGAGGAAAACTATTTTAGCTTTGATAGGGTTTTATATCACTTCGGGAATTCTCGTTTTCATTCTCATTATTTTGATTTGGTTGAACTTTATCCAGGCGTAGTAGTGTTACACGATTTTTATTTAGACGGGGTAGTTTCTCTGAAAGATGATTTTCAGGAAATTCTTTTCGAGTCATACGGAGTTGCAGCAAATTGTTCAGTCTTTTTGCAGGACTTTCCTAAAATAAATTATCCCTGCAACTTGAACACAATTGATTCTTCTATCGGTGTAATTCTACATTCAAATTTTGCTATGGGTTTAGCGTCTCGTTGGTACGGGGATAAGGTGACTCGAAGATGTGCAGTAGTTCCCCTACTGAAAGAGTTTAAAGAAAATAAAAAAAAATCTAACGTAGTTGGTCGTGTCAGTAAAGGCGAAAAATATATTTGTTCTTTTGGTTATTTGGGCCCTAATAAAATGAACAAGGATTTATTTAAAGCTTGGTCCGATTCTGTGTCTCTAGAGTCAACTTTAGTTTTCGTGGGTGCAGAGGGAGATGAAGATTACTGTAAGGAATTGCGAAATTTAATCTCTGATTTTGGTTTAGAAAGCCGTGTAATTTTTACAGGATGGGTGGACGAGAAAACATATAACCTATGGTTATCAAAGGCGACTGTAGCTGTTCAACTTAGAATCAATTCAAGGGGAGAAACTTCGGCTTCGTTGTTCGATTGTTTTGCCAATGAGGTACCAGCTATTGTCAATGAGCATGGAGACAACGCAAGTCTTCCAGATTCTGTGGTTTGTAAAATCCCTGAAAACTTTAGTAGTCATCATCTTGCAAAGTCACTTAAAGCGATGATTGACGATTCCCCGATGAGGAGGAGGTTTATCAAAAATGCCCATTCTTTTTTGAGTGAATACCATTCACCTGAGTTATGTGCTGAGAAATATTTTCTAGCGATTGAAAACTTTTACAATCAAAGCAAAAAAAATTTATTTCCG
Source organism: Pseudomonadota bacterium (assembly GCA_002684875.1). GTDB lineage: Bacteria > Pseudomonadota > Gammaproteobacteria > Burkholderiales > Burkholderiaceae_A > UBA7377. The sequence continues at coordinate 1,873 of NYVY01000048.1, read as the reverse complement.
AGCTTAGTTTACTTGCGAAAAGAGGGGTTTCTGCCAGAAGGAAATTCTGAAACTGAAAAATTTTTAGATTCTTTGTTAAAAACAAACTTATTCACTAGTAGAGTTAAAACATTATATGTGGATATTTCTGAAATTGTAAAAGGTGATATTCGTACGGGGATACAAAGGGTAGTGCGAAATATCTTAAGAGCTTTGATTAGTAATAATGTTGAAGTTGCAAAATATCGAATCGAGCCAGTTTGCATCTCAGAAAAAGATCAACACTACCTATCTGCTGGCACTTTCCTAACAAAATTTTTTGGTTTACCAGTCGAATTACCAAACCGCTATATTGAGCCTCAGAGGGGAGATATTTTTTTGGGATTGGATCTGCAACCAATTCTAGTGCCAGCAAAAAAAAAATTATTACAGCAGATGCAGTTTCAGGGGGTAAGGGTGCAGTTTCTTGTTTACGATATTCTTCCGTTAACTCATAGAGAATATTTCTCTCCAGGGGTGTATTCTCATTTTTTTTCCTGGCTAGAGACTGTTTCTAGCTTTGAAAAACTAATTTGTATTAGTAGAACAACAAAAGATGCTGTCACAATGTTTTTAAAAGTTTTCTTCCCTGATAGGCTCAAATCTCTCAAAATTGAAAGTTTTGTTTTAGCAAATGAGTTACCCGAGAAGGACCTTACCAGAGGGACTCCGATTCAGGCGGATAAAATAAAGAGTTGTTTTGGCAAAGGAAACCTTTTTCTGATGGTAGGGACCATAGAGCCTCGCAAAGGGCATGACGAAATATTAAGTATGATGGAACACCTTTGGTCGGATGCCGTGAACAGTGATCTCAAACTCATTTTTATTGGTAAAAGGGGCTGGGAGGTCAGTGAGTTAGTTAATCGAATAAAAAGGCATAAAAAGAACGGAAAACAATTATTTTGGTTAGAGAATTGTAGCGATGAGTTTTTGATAGAACTGTATAGTGGTTCGGCGGGGCTAATAGTAGCATCGAGGGCAGAGGGTTATAGTTTGCCCATCGTGGAGAGTCAAAATTTTAAGTTACCTGTTTTCGCAAGGGATATCCCAATTTACAGAGAAATTGGTGAATCCTATCCAGGAATAAAATATTTTTCTGGAAAGAATCCTCAGCAAATTGCGGGCGAGTTTAGTATATGGAGACGAACGATAAACCAAAAAATTGTACTGAAAAAAGATACCTCTATGAAAATATGTTGGAAGAAAGCAACAAAAGATCTAGAGAAAATAATAAATGAATGACCTTCTGCTTGATAGTCTGAGTAGCCTTGTTACACTAAGTGAAAGGGAAAAACCTCTCTACCTTCTTTTATATCGGTTGTTTAGAGGGTTTTTTTAGAAAGATTGAAAAGATTTTTGTAAATTTGGAGAAAATTTTTTTAAACAATAAAGTTAAATTGTCCAAAAATTAGGGTTCATGGAGTATACTCTTGTATATTCGTGTATTTATAAGTTGCAGATAAAGCTGCGTTTTTAGGAAAAAAAGGAAAAAACATGTCCGCAGAATTAATCCACCAGATGTACATTGCTTACTATCAAAGGCCTGCCGATCCAGCAGGTTTAAACTACTGGCAGGCTCAATTAAATGCCAATGGAGGAGGGGAAACAGGCTGGAATGCCGTTGCTGCTGCCTTCGCTAATGCCGCTGAGTCTTCAGCTTTGTACGGAAATCAAACACTTGGCCAGAAGATATCCGCCATTTATTTAGCTTCTTTTGAAAGGGCTGCCTCCGCAGAGGAAGTATCGTTTTGGGAAGCATCTGGTTTTAATGTTGCTCAAATTGGGTTCGCTATCGTCAACGGCGCTCAAAATGACGACCTAGCCACTGTAACAAAAAAGGTTGATTACGCTGAGG
>NYVY01000047.1 GCA_002684875.1 Pseudomonadota bacterium | reverse complement strand
TGCGGGGCTTTCAAATTTTCCCAAGAGAATCCACCTAATTGGAATTGCAAGTTGAGGAAGTTTTATTTTCCAGGCCTTAACAGTAGATTTCAAATATAAATTCAACGTTTCTTTTTCCCAAACGAACGGAAGATTTTCTAAAAAATTTTGAATTAACTTAGTAAACAGTTCAACAGATTCAAAGTTCTGTTTATTATAAACTTCATGAGTAAACAAATCTTCTTTTCGAATAATCCGATCACTGTTAACGTACGGCTCAATTGCCTCTGCTATCTCATTAATTGTGCATACTCTTTCCCCAAGAAGACGGCATAACTCCACAAAATCTATCCCCCTGTTCTCGAACTGTTTAATATTCCAGCCTTTATGTTGGAGGACATACTCTGATCTGGCATATTTTGTAAGCCTTTGTAAATGTTTTCCGTTAACCCAACGAAGTTTCTCAATGTCAAACTTAGCTGGAGACGGTCCACATCCCTCGATAGAAAACATTTCTATAAACTGCTCCGTGTTAAAAAATTCTTTGTCTTCAAACCCCCAGCCAAGGCGTGCCAAGTAGTTCAGCATTCCCTCTGGCAAAAACCCATTTTCACGAAACTGAAGAACTGAAGTGGACCCATGTCTTTTTGACAATTTCTGTCCATCAGGACCATGTATCATCGAGAGATGTCCGAAGTTGGGTAATTTACCATTCAAAGCAGTAATCAAATTAATTTGTCTCGGGGTATTATTAATGTGATCATCTCCTCTTATCACGTGTGAGATACACATATCTAAATCATCTATTACAGATGCCAAATTATATGTTGGTAACCCGTTAGACCTGAGCAGAACAAGATCATCCAATTCAGCATTAGAAACAGCTATTCGTCCCTTTACCAAATCATTCCATTCAACAACACCCTGGCGGGGATTTTTGAATCTAACAACAGAGGCTACTCCATTTTTTTTACTACGTATTAACTCTTTATTTGTCCTGCACTTTCCGTCATACCTAGGTTTGATGCCTTTATTAATCTGTTCCTCTCGAATTTTATCAAGTCGATTTTTAGAACAGTCACAATAATAAGCATCTCCCGCGGCTAAGAGTTTTTCTATGACCTGTGTATATCTTTCTAATCTACTAGTTTGATAAACTGGACCTTCATCATAATCGATTCCTAACCAATCTAAGCCATCTAATATTCCTTTCGTATGTTCATTGGAAGACCTATCAATATCTGTATTCTCAATCCGCAAGATAAACCTCCCCTTATTTTTTCTTGCGAACGCCCAATTGAAAATTGCTGTCCTTACTCCACCAAGATGGAGATCACCTGTCGGACTTGGTGCAAAACGAGTTACGATATTCATTCTTAATCAGACCTTAAAGCAACCACTGGTTCCATGAGTGATGCTTTCCTTGCAGGATACCACCCAAAAAAAACTCCTATACCAATAGAAATAAAAAAAGATAGTAAAATAGAAGTTATTGAAACTTGGACAAAAACGGGGGTAAAGCTTGCTATCAAAAAAGATACGAATATTCCGAATAAAATACCGAGACACCCTCCTGTCAAACAAACCAATGCTGATTCTATAAGAAATTGCCTCAATATATCTTCACGACTTGCACCTATTGCCAACCTAATTCCAATTTCTCTAGTTCTTTCCGTCACATTGACTAACATAATATTCATAATCCCAACTCCTCCAACGAGCAGCGAAATCCCAGCAATTGATGCTAACAAAATTCTTAAAGCCTCCGTTGCAGTCTCAGCAGTTGAAGAAATGTCAGCAAGATTGGATATCGAAAAATCATTTTTTTCATCATCTCTTAATCTATGAGCTACTCTTAATAACAACTCCAAATTTTTTTGAACTCGTTCAATTTCAGCTTCCTCCTTTACTTTTAAAATAATATAGGAGACCGACCTCGGATACTTACTTTTAATCAAATATTTTCTTGCGGTAGTGATAGGAACTAAAATGGTGTTGTCTTGATCCCTTCCAGTGATTGAACTACCTTTTTCTGCTAAAACACCAGAAATACGAAAAGGTACGTTTTTAATTCTTATAATCCTACCCTCTACATCTGTCCTGCCAAAAAGCTCCTTTGCCACTGTTAACCCAACAACTGCTACCCGTGAGGACCTTTTAATATCCTGTTCCGATAAATAATTACCATACAAAAGATTCCATTCTCTCAATTCATTATATTCTGGTGTTACACCAGATACTCTAGCGCTAGTATTTGCCTCCAGATACTGTATTTGCAGTGTTTTGGCAATCACGGACGCTACACCGTCAACGCCCTCAGCAAAACCAAGTTCTTTTGCATCTTCTAGCGTCAAATTTACAGAACCANNTCCAGGCATCTTTACATTGTTTGATGTTTGCCGTTTTGGAAAAATAACTAATAAATTACTACCAATAGATTNAATCGTCGAAGTTACTTGGTTTTGAACACCTTTCCCAACCGCTAACATAACTATTACAGACATAACGCCAATAACTATTCCCAATACAGTTAAAAAAGTTCTTAAAAAATTCTGCCTTAAAGAAATTATGGCTTCGTAACAACAATCTCCAAAACTCATAAAATTTACCTTAAAGTTTCATCATCATGAATTATTCCGTCTCTCATTTTTATCAGCCTGTTTCCATGTTGAGCAATTTCTCTTTCGTGAGTAACAAGTACGACGGTAATTCCTTGATCACAATTTAAATCGCAGAGGATCTTCATTATTTGCCTTGCAGTAACACTGTCCAAATTTCCAGTAGGTTCATCAGCTAGAATCAATTTTGGCTTCATTACTAACGCTCTGCAAATTGCNACCCTTTGCTGCTGACCACCAGATAACTGATTTGGAAGNCTTTCAACAAAGTCTATTAAGCCAGTTGCTTCCAAAACANTTCTAGCTGACTCACTGGCNTCTTTTCTCGACACNTTCCNGTAAAGNAGAGGCATCATCACATTATCTAATACCGAATGGCGTTTCAGAAGATTAAAACCTTGAAAAATAAATCCAAATGAAATATTNCTTAATATTGCTTTNTTTTTCCTNNTTAAACGTGNNATTTCNAGNCCATCAAAAAAAATNTNNCCNTTAGTTGGAACATCCAACAATCCTAATAAATTTAGAAGAGTTGATTTACCCGAACCAGAAGGACCCATTAATGAAACAAAATCGCCTTCTCCAATGCTCAAACAAAGATTATTCAATACCCTAACGGGCTTTAATAAATTTTCCGTATATTCTTTTGTCAATTTATAAGTTGAAATTAAATTAGGCATTACTATCGACCGCTAAAACTGAACGCTGATTTCTTTGTTTTTTCACCAGCTTCCCTCGTAACAACTTTTTCACCAATACGTAACCCTTCAACAACTTCCATGAATTTTCCATCCGTGATGCCAGTCTTAACTTTTCTCCTCTCTAAAATTCCTTTTTGGTTCGTGACATATACTGATGTAAAGTCATCANTAGAAAAATCAGAGTTTTTATAGTCACCGNCAGAGATATCTTCTTTTGATGNATTGAACCTTGTTGCTGAAACTGGAAGTAGAACAACATTCTGTTTTGACTCAGTAATAATCGTTGCTTGAGCCGTCATTCCAGGAAGCAACCTTTTACCTTTGTTATCAACACTAATAACAACAATATAATTAACAACACCTTGCTCAACCTTTGGCTCTAAACGAACTAGTTGCACGATTCCATTGAAACTTTCGTTAAAAAAAGCATCGACATAAAATTTAACCTTTTGGCCTTTGCTTACCTCACCAATATCNGCCTCTGAAACCAACGCTTCAATTTGAAGATTATTGAGATTCGCTGCGATTTTAAATAACGTAGGGGTTTGGAAACTTGCTGCAACTGTTTGACCTACATCAACTTTTTTTTCCATTACCACACCATCAATGGGAGACCTAATATTTGTGAATACTTTTTTTCTTCTTTCCCGTTTTAATTCTGCCTCAGTTAGAGCTAATCTTGATTTTGCCTCTTGTAATGTTTTTTCAGTATTCTCTAAGGTTGCAATGGAAATATAATCTTTTTCAAATAATTTTTTTTCTCGGCGAAACTTTGACTCACTCACTTCTAGAACTGCCTTGGCGGCAGACAAACTCGCAGTTAATTGTTCAATATTTGCATCAATAATAGACGAATCAACAATAGCTAATAAGCTTCCAGTTGCCACCTCGTCATTATAATCTACGAACACCCCTTCGATTATGCCAGATATCTGTGTACCAACATCTACAGCAATTTTTGGATTTAATGTCCCTGTTGCCGCTACTCCTTGATTGATAGCACCTAAAAAAACTGATTCAGTCACCCAGTTTTTTTTTTCTGTTTGAAAAAATAAAAGCAAAAACAAAGGGAGAACCCCTACTAAAAACAGTAGCCAAACTCTAGGTTTTAATTTAAAAACGGAGATATTCATTGGAAAAATTAGTAAAATAAAACATGTTGTGTAATATTAATATAGTTCTAGTAAAAAAAAACGATAGTAAATGTAGAAAGCTTAGTTTAGAGAGAAATGCTTTAACGCGAAAAACACTATGGGAATGCAAATTCAAAATATAAAAGATTTCATCAAGTTGCAATCATCCTCAACAAAAGTATATATTGGAGCCGATTCGACTAGAATTAGTTCTAATAAAAAATGGTTTGCTGATTACACCTCCGTAGTTGTCGTACATATCGATGGAAACCATGGATGCAAAATTTTTGGCGAAACGACACGTGAAATTGATTTCGACCAGTCTGGTGAGAAACCCCAATTAAGACTCATGAACGAAGTTTATAAAGTAGCTGATTTATATTTAAGACTTTCCGATGTCATCCAAGAAAGAGAAGTNGAGATTCATCTNGACCTTAACCCAGACCCAATTTACATGTCTCAAAGCGTTGTACAGCAGGCTATTGGCTACATAAGGGGGGTTTGTAATGTTTCACCTAGGGTTAAGCCCTACGCATTCGCTGCAAGCTGCGCAGCGGACAGGTACAGAGGATTTTCCAATCATCCGTTAAAGGCGGCTTGAATATGTCCAGAATAATTAAATGTGTAAAAATGAAAAAAGATCTGGAAGGTCTAGACTTTCCTCCTATACCGGGACCATTAGGGCAAAAAGTTTGGGAAAATGTGTCTAAGGAAGCCTGGAATGAGTGGATAAAACACCAAACAATGCTTGTAAATGAATATCGGTTAAATCTATCAGATGTTAGGGCTAGGAAGTATTTGATGGACCAGTTAGATGCCCACTTTTTTGGAGATGGAGCTGACGCTGCTTCAGGATTTATTCCGCCTGAGCCACCGAGTTAGTTTTTTGTTTTTGAAAAAGCTTGAATTTACCCAACATGCCGTAAATCATTTCCTTTAACCATAAAAATGACACTTTCTGACATATTTTTTGCGTGGTCTCCTATCCTTTCCAAGGCCTTGGCAAAAAATATCAAATCAATGCAGCAGCCAACACTTTCTTTTTTTTCTAAAATAAAGGACATCAAGTCATCCAATGTCTTCCTGAACTTTTCGTCAACCACTTCGTCGAAATTTATCACTTTTTTAAGCTCTGAATCATCATCTCTTGCATATGCATTAAGAACTTTTTCAAGCATGGTAACAACATCAGTAACCATTAAAGCTAAATTTGGCTTTGGAACGTCAGACTGGATTTCTTCATGAAAGTACTGGGCCATACGGGCCATCTTCTCAGCCTCATCACCAATCCTCTCGATATCTCGAATCATTCTTAACGTGCATAAAATAAACCTAAGATCATACGCAGCAGGAGCCCTGAGGACCAAGAATTTATTGCACATGGCATCTACTTCAACTTCTGCTAAATTCACCTTTTCTTCCAATTCAAAAGTCTTTTGAATTGAGGGTTTTGCGCCTTTTAACAGGCCATCGAGCGAATACTTGATCATTTCAACCGCCATTCCACCCATTAACAACATACTCGACCTAATATCCTCTATTTCGTCCTCTATTTTGATTCCTGTAGTTTTTTCCATAATTAGAGCAGTTAATCTTAATATCTCAAGTATAAAAGATTTATGTAATCTCTTCTTTAAATATTTTTCTTACCCTATTGTTATCACCTACCAAACAGACATCTGGTTTTTGATCCGTGAACAACCCTACGGTTATTACTCCAGGGATTCTATTTAGTTCTATTGCCATAGTAATTGGATCATCAATATCTAAGCCAAAAACATCCAATATAGAATTCCCATGCTCTGTAATGAAACCAACTCTCTCTCGAGAGATCCCGTTAAACCTCTTTCTCAGTTGATTTTTTATCAACTCGCGCGCTGAAGGAACTATTTCAATTGGGAGAGGAAATGCCCCTAACCTCTCAACAATTTTGGTATTATCCACAATACAAATAAATTTTTTGGCAGATGCTGCGACAATTTTTTCAGAGGTTAAAGCACCACCACCACCTTTTATCAAATTTAACTTTCCATCAACTTCATCAGCTCCGTCAACATAAACATCGAGCTGTTTTTTTACTGATAACAAAGATACTGTGCTTAAGCCATACTTCTTTAAAAGGTCGTCAGTTCTTTTAGAAGTTGAGACTATAAGACCAGGTTTGCTATTTGCGTAAGCCAATGACTCAATAAAAAAATCAACAGTTGATCCAGTTCCAACACCTAAAGAGCAACCATCCTCAACAAATTCAATTGCTGCAAAACCTACCGATTTTTTTTTTAAGTCTGTCATAATTGTAAAATAGTAGCATTCTCGGGTTGATAAAAAAATGAAATCTAAAAAATTAAAATATAACTGTCTTAAATGCCCTGGCTATTGTTGCAGTTATGACAGGATTGAAGTAACAAAAAAAGATATCGGTCGTTTAGCAAATCATTTTGGTCAGAGTGAAGCAGAAGTGAAAAAAAAGCATTTGAAAAAATACAAGCATGATGACAATGGAGTATTAGTTAAGGAAATAATCCTGAAACACAAGAAGGACCATATTTATACATCTGTTTGTAAGTTTTTAAACAGGAAATCAAGATCCTGTACAATCTACACTGCGCGGCCAAGTGTATGTAGAGAATATCCAGATTCTTCAAAATGCGGGTATTACGAGTTCTTAAAGTTTGAAAGAAAACAGCAAGAAGATAAAGAATTTGTTCCAACTCTTTAGAAAGATGGGGTGGTCGATGGGGCTCGAACCCACGACAACCAGAATCACAATCTGGGGCTCTACCAACTGAGCTACGACCACCACTGTTCGTTTAT
>NYVY01000005.1 GCA_002684875.1 Pseudomonadota bacterium | reverse complement strand
TTAGTATTAGCAAAGGGAGCGAACAATATCGCTCTAAAAATACGAGAGGAAGCTAGTCTTCATGGAATCGAAATATTTTCTGCACCCCCTCTTGCCCGAGCCCTCTACTTTACTACCAAAATTAATGAGGCAATACCTCAAGAACTCTATTATGCGGTTGCACAAGTAATCGCATACGTGTTTAATTTAAATAGCGTGTCTCAAGACGGTCTATCGCCTGAAAAGCCTAGGCCTGAAGTTCCTGCAACAATGAATTTTGATTCAAATGGTAAAAAAATGTAAATTTTTAAAATTATAATGAGNATAACNAACCTATATTTCAGACCTTTTGATAAAGCCCGGTTAGATAGACTAACCGAAGCAATTATTAGTGAAAACTTAAGTGCCGCACTTATAAGCGAGAGTGAAGGACTATTAGATCACTATGGGAAAATTTTGGTTCAACGATTAAGAGGTTCAGCTGGGCTCAACGTAGAAGTGTATTATCCTAATAGCACCGAGGCACTATTAGCTAGATTTAATAAAATCTTAGAAAAAATCTCTGTTGACTCTGCCACACGAACACGAAATTCTACTGCCCCACAACGTGTTCTAGTTGCCTTCGACTCTCAAGCCACAGGACTCAGAGAAATACAACTAATGGCTAGGCTTGTCAGNGATTTTCCAGGNGCAAANACTAGNGTAATTCTTTTGTTGGATAAAAANTCAAGCACTCAAGTTGAGAAAAAAATAGAAGCCTTCGGGAATAAAATTGTTAGATGGGATATTGCTACCCCNACCCAAACTGAAGCATCAGTNNTGCTNAGTGAAAGTGAATTAACTGGCATGGAACCTGAGGTGAGAAAAGCTTTAGAAAATGTGGGCGTATCTCTTGATGCGAAGCTAGCTTTAGCTGCTAGCAATAGAGCTATNAACANAGCTGAAGAGGCTATGGAAANAAATAGCGATGTCGATGAGGATAAAAATGACTCATTAAATGACAAAAACGAAGAGGTAAAAATAGATGACCGAATAGTTGTCAAAAAAAATACAAGTACTGAAGCACGTGAGAACATAACAGAAAACCTTAGCCAGGATAAAAACCAATACCCAGAGCAAAACAAAGCTAAGAATACCAGAAAAAATATTTTTACAGCGTTTGTTGCAGCTAGTTTTTTATTTTCCGTGTCTGCTGNTTCTATAATTTACCTCCAAAATGCAAAGTTACTCCCTGTTAATACAGTAATAGAAAAATCCAGAGAATGGTTTTTTGGAATAAAGCCGTCACAAAACCCANTTCTTTCGGAAGAGAATATTCAATTTGATAGTTCTTTAAAAAAACCTGAGTTAACACAAAATGAGTTCTCACTTCTCCCAAATGACTTAGAAATGACTACGAATAAAACTGACCTAACTTCTGAACAAATCGAAAAAGATCTCACTGTCTTGGAAGATGCTGAAAATAAAAATACCGAAAACGAAATAGTAAACGTCTCCAAAGAAAGTACAGAAATAACTCAAGGAATTAAACCNGGTTTTTATGTTCAACATACCGCTAGAAGTGAAATCCAATCAGTTAAAAAGATTCAGCNGTCATTTCCTTCTCTTNGTAGTAGTTTTATTTTAAAACTCAAAAAAACCAGATCTGATGATTTTTTCTTTGTGTTGTTAAGTGGACCCTTTCAATCTCTGGATGATGCTAAAACCTTTTCCGAAAGAGAAGATATTCCTGAAGGAACATGGATACGTGGAGCACTGAGTATTCGCCCCCTAATAGTCCCAATAGATTGACAAAATTATTAAAGCAAAAGCAAGTTCTGTCGATAAATCCAATGTTGGTATGTATCCAATGGAATCAATGCGGTATTAAACAAACAGTGATTTGCAGTTTTTTAACTCAATGTTTGTTTAGGGTTTTATGGATAAGAATCGGTAAAGAATATTCAAGCGTAAAGATATAACAAAATAAGAAAATAAAACCACTAACAGCTTTACAAAATGAAACTAGTAACACCTTTTAATAATTTAGGATTCATAAACATAAAACTGCTAACATAAAATTAGATTTTTGAACCACAATAAAACTTTAGTTAATCTATATTTACAGTAAAATATAATATTCATCGGAGAATAAAAAAATGGATGAAAAAAAAGAAGAATTAAATGATGAATTTATAAACGCTGAAGATAGCAATGATAGTAGTCAACAACCTGAAGGTGAAATCGATAAAAAGGTGCAAGCTGCTCAAGAAGCTGCAGCTACTGTTGCAGAAGCTTCTGAAATAATTAAATCCCAAGAGGAGGCGTATGCAGCTAGACGTGCAGATGAAGAAAAAAGATGGGAAGAGCAAGAGAAAAAAAGAAGTGATTCCGAAGATCAATCCTCTAAAAGACTTGAGGCGTTAGCATCTACGGTTCTCGATGCAGCTGAAGTAGCAAACAGATCTGCAAGTGCGGTAACCAACAGTCACAGAAGTTTAACGATAGGCGCAAAAACTCTAACAAATGCGGCGGCAAACGGAAACCTAAAATCGACTATTGTTGTTTCCTTAGCCGTAGCTCTTTTAATTGCAACTGCTGGACTTTTTAGTCTTGTTATGTATCAGATGAGTAAGAAGATGGACCAGCTTGACCTAATGATAGTTGCCCTTGGAACAAGAACTGCAGAAATGAAAAATAGCTTGGGTTCGATCGAGGACTTAACAAAAAATATTACTTCTATCAATAAAAACTTCGATCAGCTAAAGAAAGTAAACTCCACTTTATCCGCCAGTATAGAAACACTTAATTCTGGTGCGCAAAAAGAGAAAGAGGAGCAACTTAAGCTCTTGTCAACACAAACTAAAAAGTTAAATGAAGAAAGTCTAAAGACGGTTGAAAAAATGATGGCGTCAATCAAAGGGTTAGAAAAATCTTTCGATTCAAAGATTAAAGCACAAGGAACTACTATCAATAAACAGATAAAGGCTACTAAGAATATGGCTAATGAACTTAAAAAGTTCGAAAATAAAATTTCTAAAAACCTGAAAACCGCGTTGGATAAATCTGATAGGTTGAACTTGACTGCCCTCGAACTTTCAAAAGTTAAGAGAGAAATTGAGGCGCTTATAATTCTCCAACAAAAACGCTATTTAGAAGCTTTAAAAGCAGCAGAACCAGTAAATAGACAAAATCAGATGATTAAATATCCTGGGCCCGTGAGCGCCTTATCTGAAAAAGGTGATCAGCAGTCTGACGAAGATTGAAGTTACCGATTGTAGGTTTAATCCTATAAGGTTCTTTAATCACTGAAAAAAAATATAAATGCATGAGAAATACAATAATTATTTGCTTGATATTGCAGCTAGCGGCATATTTTAACCGCTTACTATAACCTCAATTCGTCTATTTTTTGCTCTATTTCCAGATGTATCATTTGGACCGACTGGTTTTGTATCTGCATGACCAGAAACGTTAATTCTCTCAGGCGCAACGCCTCCTTTTTTTATAAAATAATCAGCAACGGAACCTGCCCTCGCACCCGATAAATCCCAATTAGATTTGAATCTAGGATTTTCTATTACTGGCACATTATCTGTATGACCTTCAATTTTTACATTTCCTTCTCCAGAAGCAACTGTTTTTCCAACTTTCTCTAACAAGGGTAAAAATCCAGCCTTTAAATCAGCTTTACCAGAAACAAATGATCCTTGCTCAGCAAGACGGATTACTATATTATCACCGTCTCTAAATACTTCGGCCTTACCATCAGATATCTCCTGCGACAAATCGTTTTTTATTTGAGCAAGCCTGGCATCAATCTCAGCTTGATTAACACCTGAAGATGTTCCGTCGGGTCCAGTTGATGATTGTCTAGCTTCGACTGGCCGTGTAACAGATGCCTGAACCTCAGCTATTTTAGCGAAGAGTTCAATTGACTCCTGACTCACAACGCCTGATCTCTGTTGCCCAGCCTCACCAGAACCTCCTCCCNCTTCNGNTNCATTNTTCTTATCAATTGATTCTTGAAGTTCAATTACCACTTTTTCACCTTCAGTTGAAACTTTTACTTTGCCTTGNGCTATCTCTTCCTGAAGNGCCTCTGCAACTTTTTTTGCCTCAGCTTCTGTTTCTGGATCTGAAGCTTTTCCCTGCTCCCCAGTAGACCCTTCTTCCTGAGTTTTATCTTCTGTCTTTAGTTCAACATCCTTTTTTGTCTCATCAGTAGTATCTTGTTTAACNGTATCNANCACGGTTGGCTGAGCAACTGCTGGAGAAAAACTTTGAGCAATAACACTTGTCGCTTTTGGTTGTTCAACAGTTGGTATTAAACGCTGAACTCCAAATGAGTTTTTCATGGTGCCTGAGATTTGTTTAAACTTTGGNACATTCATTTCGGCAAATGACANAATCATAACAAAGAAAGCCATCAANAAGGTTGCCATGTCTGCAAATGTCGGCATCCAAGCTGGAACGAGCTGAACACATTTTGGGCATTCGTCGCACTTACATTCCTCAGGAGGATCCTTTTTTTCCTCAGGAGGATCTTCCTCATCATCTTTACTCTCCTTTTTTTCCTCAGTTTTTTCTTTTTCTTCAGCTTTTTCCTCAGGAGCAGTATTTTCTTGCTGTGCGGCCTCGTCTTTTACCTCATCAGCACCATCACCCTCATTAATATCTTTGACAGTATCATCTTCAGCCACTCAATTATCCTCCAACTGCCGCCTGAACTTTTGCTCTATTACCTGGAATAATAAATCCAATTAACAAATCAGGTATCAGACGTGGGTTTCCGCCTGCCTGAATAAACAGAACAGCATCGGTAATCATTAAATTATTAATTGTTTCTGCCGCATCAACAGCTTCAAGTTTTTTTCGTGCAGGCATAAAAATTACGTTGGCAATAATAGCACCATAGAGTGTTGTTAAAATTGCAATGGCCATAGCTGGGCCAAGCGCTTTTGGATCACTCATGTTTCCAAGCATGATAACTAGACCTACTAAAGTTCCTATCATACCCATTGCAGGTGCTAAATCTTGCGCATTACCCAGCAAATCATTGCCGCTTTGATGCCTTGCTTTTATTTGGTCCATCTCAGTTTGCATAGACTGTTTAATCAGAGCGGGATCTGTTCCATCAACGAGCATCCTCACACCACGAGCCATAAAAGGGTTTTTAATTTCCTGACCCTCTAAAGCAACGAACCCGTCTTTCTTTGCGATAGTTCCTAACTCAACAAGTTGCTCAATTGTTTTTTCGGGAGGCTCTGGGCTATTAAGTATTGATTTTAAAAATACTTTTATCGCCCCAATCAAACCAGGAATTGTTGTTGTATTTAAAACTGTGGCAGCAGTTCCCCCTATAACTATGAGAACAGATGGGACATCAATAAATACCGACGGGTCTCCCATCGCCATGACTATTAAAATAAAAGCAGCTACCAGTCCAATGACGCTCGCTATATCCATGTAACTAAACCTTCCTTAAAACTGGTTAATCCAAAAAAGTTGTTTTTACAATTTCTTTGAAGTTTCAATAATAGTTTTGTTTAAGCATAAATCGTTCCAAAAAATTTGTTTTTTTAAAAGATACTTACACTTTATACTATCCTATAATAGGTTTTCGGTTTTGTTAATAAACTCTTAAATAAAATATGCTGGTAGCACAATGAATGTCAAAAAAAAACTTTGGATAATTGTTCCAGTAGCAATAAGTTTATTGTCAGTAAGCTGTGAATTTCGAAAAAACTTGCCATCTTGTGAGAGTTTTTTAAAAGAAAAAGCACAAAACAGATTTTTATTAAAAGATGCCTCTCCAGTCGCGTTTGATAGGCTAACAAAAATCAAGTGGTATAGATGCAGTGCAGGCCAAATTTTCGTTGAAAATAAGTGCGAAGGAGAACCACTCAAGCTTACCTGGCTTGAAGCCGCATCATTTGCTAGAGAATTTTCGGAGAGTTCTGGNGAAAAATGGAAGGTTGCTCAGTATTGGCAATTGCGAGAGTTACAGCGAGATGACTGTATAAACCCCGCGTTAGATACAAGAGTTTTTCCAAACTTAGAAATAGGTCACTACTGGAGTAGAGATGAACATATCTTCTCAGACCGAATTGCATGTTCTTTGTACACGTACAAAGGTCAAGGATACTGCTGGCAACGAAAAAATTCTGAACTCCCATTTCTTTTAGTTTCTGACGAAAATGCGAAGCAAATTACACTTTTAGGCAGAATCAATAGAATGCTTATTGATTTTTTCAACTAAAGTCGTTCGCTGAACATTTAATAACTTTGCAGCTTTAGTAACGTTTCCGTTTGTCTTAAATATCGCATCTTTTATCAGTTTTTTTTCAAACGCTGCAATTCTTTCCTTCAAAGANCTCTCGGGATCTGTTTTTGAATCCTCATTTTTCATTACTTTTTCGGTTGTAACACTCATTTCATTTCCTTGTGCCAGCGAAATTAGTTCTTCAACAGGATTTGAAGGTGTATCCTCCGAATGACAAGAATCATGATTATTACGTAATTTTAATGGGAGCATATTCTGATTAATATCAACTACTTGAATATTTTTTTTCCCAGGGTAAAGAGTTGTTAATCTTGCCGAAATATTCGATAGTTCTCTAATATTTCCTGGCCAACTATACTTTTTAAAGGCTTCTAGCATACATGGTGCAAGCGTGACCGACGCATTAATATTTTGAGCACATATTTTTGAAAAGTGTTCAAAAAGAAGACCAATATCTGATACTCGTTTTCTAAGAGGCGGCGAGTTAATAGGAAGAACATTTAAACGGTAGTAAAGATCTTCTCTAAATCTGCCAGCACTAATCTCCTCTTCGAGATTTTTGTGTGTAGCCGACACAATTCGGACGTCAATAGGCCTAGGCTTTAAAGACCCGATTGGATCGACAACTCTCTCTTGTAAAACTCGAAGAAGCTTAACCTGCACTTCTTGAGGCAAGTCTCCTATTTCGTCCAAGAACAATGTTCCTCCACTCGCTAACTCAAATCTTCCCAACCTATCGTTAAGAGCCCCAGTAAATGCTCCCTTTTTATGTCCAAAAAGCTCACTTTCAATCAAATCACGTGGAATTGCAGCACAATTAACTGCTATAAATTTATACTTTGACCTTTTAGACTGTTGATGAAGGCTTCTAGCAATTAATTCTTTTCCAGTTCCACTTTCACCAGAAATCAAGACGGTTGCGTCTGAAGTAGCCACAGTGTCTATCAGCTTTTTTAACTCAACAACTGAGGAACTATTCCCTAAAATATTCGAAGGACCCATTTGTCTGTCTGATTATTTTGCAATCTTATTCTATAAGGTAATTGGGAAAATGACAAAAAATTAAAGTATCAGTAATACGTTCCGATCCCAATAGTACGAATAATTATTATCAGAGGATGTAACATGATATCTCGCCGAACAACTTATTTGCTTCTAACAACAGTCCTTTTTTCAGGATGTTCTGGCATGCCAATTATAGGAAANCATAGCATGCCAATACCAAAGTCCCAGTCACTNGCAGAGCAAGANTTTAAAAAAAGAAATGTTGATAGTGCTAATNTTACCAGTGAAAGCCACATAAAGCTTGCCTCTGTTGATGTTTCTGTTGAAAAAGCTGTTGCTCAAAGAATTGCTGCAGATAAGGCAGCTTTGGCTGCAAAGCAAGAACGAAGAGCCGCAAAGCAATCGGCAAGACTTGCTAAAATGGAGCGTGANGCTGCCGAAAAAGCTGCTGATAGAGCTCTTGATGAAAGAGGAATATTGGTGGCAGCCGCTGAAAAAGCTATAGATGATAAGTTAATCGAATTTGAATCTATGAACCCAAAAAGTAATTTAGATGAAGACGCAATGAGAGGCGAAAGTCTAATGCAGCCTTTGGTAAAGCGTAGAGCGGCTATTAGCGCAACTGGATACGCTGTAATTAGTATTCAACATCACACCATTCCCGCACAACAGAGGCTTTTAGCAATTCGTGCTTCCAAACTTGATGCTTATCGAGGTTTATCAGAACAAGTATTCGGACAATACTTAGATGCAACAACTACTGTGGCGGATATGGTAATTAAAAGTGATGTTTTCCGAACAAAAGTTGAAGGAATCATTTATGGAGCAAAAGTAGTCAGCATAAACCCAGTCGGAGATGATACTTATGAAACAACTATGTCTCTTGATGGTAGTATCGTTGAAGATTTAAGAAGATACTATGCCGAGCAACTCGCGGCAGCGTACTAATCTTTAGTACCGCATAGCGATAAAAACAACACTGATATTGAACTTAAGTCAAAATGTTAATCTTAAGAAATCTAATAACAAGGGCTCTTAAAAGTTACTTTGTTTTACCAAGGACCCTTGCTTTTGGAGTTTGTTTGTCATTGTCATCTCAGGGATTGGGCCAAAACTCTGAGGGTCAAAATTCTAGTTCCAAGGAATTAAGTGATACAAAACAGTCTTTATCAAAATCAACGAGAGACAAAAAAACTCAAAAGTCTTCCAATGAAGAAAAACTTGAGACTGTAAGAGAACTACTCATATCCGAAGCTTTAAAAGCAAAAGCAAGAATTAAAGCTAGTTCATGGATCGATAATGATGGAGCGTTGCACGAAAACCTTTATGTATTATCAGAAGCATATGCAGGTAAGTCAGTATTAGGCAGGCCATCAATAGATGTCGAAAATTTTAACATTAACAACCTTGAGTCTGAAAAAAAGGGTAAGTATTGCCGTTTTGCAAATCCAACTTATGCACGAGTGGCAGAGTTAAATGTTGTCGTAGGGCGATCATCCTTGGAGATTCCTTTCAATGATTTAAATATGGTTAAAAATACTATCGAAAAAACATTTAAAGATGGGCTATCCTCCCATCAGAAATGGTTATTCGTTAGTAAAAAACCTGTTTTTAACACAAATTATGAAAGGTACTTATCGAGTTCCTCTGTTAACTTAGGAGAATATGAAATATCCTTGAAGTTAGAACCAATTGAAAAGTTCTCGTACAGAAAAAAAAGAAATCATACTGAATTAAAATTAGTCTTAGTTATAAAGGACATTCAGAAAAATCAGATACTAGTTTCATCACAGAAATTTCTGCCTAGTCCTTGGGCTGATCCACCTATCCCAGCACCACGTTCTGGCATTGAACAAGTCGCTTACTCTATTTATGAGGCAAACCAGGTTGGAAAATTTCCAATAACCACTCAAAAAGCTTTTTCTAGTTCGTTTGTTGGAAGCGTATTAGATTCGACCTCTGAATTAGTAAAAAAGACCATCTTAGCCTTTGACTGCCGTCAAATATCTTTTCCAATTTCAGAAATCTCAGATAATATCATACACATTGAGGCTGGGTATGATAGGGGATTACGAATTGGAGACCAACTTTTATTAACGGACTCTCAGATGATTCCCCATAGAATTCTTGAAGAGGCAGCTATTGAAAAAATAGCTCTCGTAGAAATTCAATCTGTGACTGCATATAAAGCAAAAGCTATTAAGGTTGCAGGACCAAATCTTGGGCCAGTAAGCCGCAGAGGTAGAACGAATGTGAATGTAACTCCCTTTTAACAAAAAGTTTTAAGAAAGTTAAGATGAAAATAATTACAAATACACTAACTGTTAAACGTTATCTCCAAATTACAATGCTTGGAGCCTTATTGTTTTTTTATTTAAACACCTTAAATGCAGAAACAGTTCCTAGTTTCCCAGCACCAACGATGGTTGATAAAAAATCAANGCCNACACAAATAAACCCATTCCCAACAGCNAGANATACTGATCAAATCAATGACCCTCAAGCCCTTAACGCTATTCGTACGCTGATTCAAGGTGGTATCCCAGTTGGCCAGTCAAAAACGCAAATTACAGATAGTGTTGAACCAGTAAAACAGTACTCTGGGGATAATATATCTNATAAAAACATAGGTTTAAATAATACCTATAGATANATTGTAAAAAAAGGTGATACTCTAAACAACATAATTAAGGCTACATTCAACCAGCATCCTTTAAAAATGCGGGAAATAAGAAGAGCAATCATTAATAATAATAGAAAAGCCTTTCCTACAGGGAAGCCGACTTCCATGCAGGCTGGAGCAACACTTTTAATACCTAGTGTTTATGCAATCCAAGCGGGTGGAAATGCAATATCGACTGGATCCGCCTCAAAGCGACAAATAGTAGATTCTCGGGAAAATCCTTATGTATCAACAGACCCCCACAAAGGATGGGTTAGATTTCCATAAAGCAGATGGTACTATACAATTTAATGGAAAGTATTAGCTTATCGGTGTGAGGAAACTGGATGATTATTACGGCAGATTTAGCAAATGCAGTTTCTAAGGTAAACCCAATCTTTTTAGAAGGAACTCTAAAAATAGCTGCAGCTGATGCAAAAATGGTCGGTTTGAGAGATGGGCAAATAGTACAAGCTGTAATAGAAAATCGTGGAGACCACACAAAACTTTTAATTGGAAACAAAGAGTTTGAACTTCCAAAAAATATGCATGGTGGTGAAAACTCAAAGTTTCAAGCAAAAGTTTCAATATTAAATAACGGCTCAGCTGTGCTAAATCCAGCAGGGGTGTCAATATCAGGGGGAAATAGTCCACCAACATTTCTTCCACTCTCTCCACACTTTATGAATTTGTTACTCCACTCTTCGGGTTTTGGAAACTTGCTCAATATCTATTCAAGTGGTTTTTTATCTTCAATTAGTGCACACAGTGGATTGACTGATATCATCGCGAAAATTTTAGGACTAAGACTAAATCTTAGCACTCTTACAGCGTCAGACTTAAAAGCTTTTATTTTGAATTTTGGACTGTTTAATGAAGCTATTTTGGCGAAAAAACAGAAACTTAGTCCTAAAAATCAAAAAGTATTACTCATCCAATTGGTTAGAATGCTTACGGAAAGAGGAATCGATCCTCAATCTGTTAATAGAGCAATATTAGATATCGAAGCCTCTCAACTGGAAACAAATCAAAATCTTCAAAACAGGGAATTATTTTTTTCGCTTATGTTACCTTTTAAGGACTTTGGTAGCGTAGACTTTTCTTTCTCGAAAAATGCACCAAATAACGAGAAAGACTCCCCGTACACTTTTAATCTTCATACCAAAAATGAAAAGTTAGGAGAAATCTGGCTACGAGTAGTTGTAGAAAAGAGAATTAATCTAAATATGCAAATGTGGGCAACTGATGAACAAACCTACAGAAAAGCTAAATACGGTGTTTCTAATTTAAACAGGTTACTATCTGACTCTGGATTACAAATATCAGCATTTGAAATTTTTAACGAAGAAAAGCCAGGAGAAAAAGAGATGGAAAAAGAAAAAAAAGTTGTGGGCGAGAATATTCTATCGGGTACTACAATCGACGTGGAAGCATAAATGTACCAGACGGATAAAGAAGCTGTGGCTTTAGAATATGGGGCTAACAAAACCCCAATAGTTTCAGCCAAGGGCGAATCTGAGCTTGCGGAGATAATAATTGAAGAAGCAAAAAAGCAAGGAATTTACATAGCAGAGGATCCTAAACTTTTAGCTGCTCTTGCTCAACTTGATATCGAAGATGAGATTCCAGAAGAGCTTTTTACCGCAGTTGCTGTAATTTTATCTTGGGCGTACTGGCTTAAGGAAATGGAACCAGGAGACGAAAAAAAAGAAGAAATGAAAAAAAAGAAAAAGTTTAACGTTAGAGGTCAGATTTAGTTAAAAAACTATTAGCAATTTTTAACACATCCGTATCAATGTTGCTTGCTAATTTATTTAAACTCAACCAATAAAGGATTATATTTAAATTTGCTTCAACTAATTCTTTTTCCACCCCTAATAGTTTTTGTTGAGAGATCAAAACATCTAACTGCCTCCTAACACCAGCAATTGCACTTTTCTTATTTGCTTCTAATTCAATAGTCGCAGAGTTTACAGCGGACCTCAATGCGCCACTTAATTTAATACTTTCCTGCATTCCATAATAGATTTTTTGCACCGTTTTCTTTAGATCCTCTTCTTGACCTCTTAGTCCTTCAATCTCTGAATTTAGAAGTGATGCAGACTGTCGAATTTTTGATCTCACGTTTCCACCTTGATATAACGGTAAAAAAAATGTCAATCCAAGTGAGCTAGATTTAGTTTCCGAATCTACAAAAAATGTACTTTCACTAGATCCTCTTGATAATTGAATATTAAAGTCAATAGATGGATATCTACCAAATTTTTCGGATGCAAGTCCAAGTTCTGCTGCNGATATTTTTATTCTTTTGTATTCTATNTCGTAGTTATTAATAACAGCTTTCTCTTCCCAATATTGCAAATTATTAGTTTTTAACTGGTCTACAACCTTAAAATTTTTATTCAATTTCTTTATGCCAGCGAACTCTATACCAGTGTAGAATCTCAGTTCGTTCAACTCAGCTTTTATACTCTGCTCTGCACGAATCAAGTCAGCGACAGCCTTATCATGAGCTGCATTTATCTCTGCTAGTTCNGTAATTGTACCTCTACCAGCCTCAATAGATTTTGAAACAGCCCTTTTTTGTTCAGTAAGAAGGTCAAGCCTTTCCCGTAAAAGGTTTTCTTCTTCATAAGCTTTTAAAATACGAACATATACTTCGACAACTTGAATCTTCAAAGCATCCTCTTTCNCATTCAGTAGTAACTGTTCAGCAATCACCTCTTTTTGTGCTTTTCTATAATTTTTCAGTAATCTTGGCCTATAAACAGGCTGCCGTAATGTTAACGCATCACTTTCGGTAATATAGTTTTGATTAATTTTATTATTAATGCCGTCAGACCGCTTCTGGTCGACTGTTGATCTTGATACAGAGAAACCAATATTCGGAAGTAGATTTGCTAGGCTTTGGTTTTCAAGCTCTTTGAATGCATTAAAATCATGCCTCGCCTTTTTTTATTTGAGGATTATTTAACAAAGTTGACTCAACACAAGATACTAAGTCAATAAAATTACTAGCGAGGCTGTTGCTTATAGAGACCCCTAGAAACACTAGGAAGATGACTTTTTTCATCATCATTCTTCTTTCATAGAAAAAGCAATCCTTCTAGTTAAAGGATGCAATAAATAAGTTAATAGAGTTCTAGAGCCAGTTTTGACAATAACCCCGACCTCCATTCCAGGCCTCATCTTTCTACTTCCTAGTTTCTCCTTACCATCCTTAGTTAGTTTTACCCTAGCTAAGTAATAAGGCTTTTTAGTTTTTTCCTGAAATAGAACATCTGTAGATATTGAAATAACTTCTCCAGGAACTACTAAAAGAGGTGTAAGTGAAAAATTGGAGAATCTAATATCTACCAAGTCTTTGACCGCCACCCTATCAATCAAATTTGGCATAATCTCTGTTTCGACTAAAAGCATTTCATCCCCTGGTACTAAATCCATAATTTTTTCAGCAGGACGTATCACTGAACCAACCGCCTGTTTTTGTAAATCAACAACTTGCCCAGATACACTTGCCTTAATTTCTTTTTGATTGAGCTTCCTTCTAGCAATAAGTAAGCTTTCCTTGGCAGATTCAAGTTTAAATTTTAATTCTTCTATCGATTGCTGAGTTTGATCTTTTGTACTCCGGTACTCGTTATTCTTAGAATCTAATCTATTGTATTCTTTCTCTAACTCAATCTGTTGAACTTTTGGCGCGTATCCCTCTTTTACTAAACTTTTAATCCCTTCAAGTTCTTCATTTACCAACTTGATCTGTTTATTTCCAGAATTAATTAAATTTGATAGTTTAGTTACTGAAATCCTCTGTAAACTCATATTTTCTTGTAAGCTCTTAATATTATTTTCCTCAATTAATACCTCACTAAGAGCAGTAGCGTTTCCTAACTTAATTAGTATTTGACCTTTTTCTATAAAATCTCCTTCCTTAACAAATATTTCTTTAATGGTTCCACCAGTTGAATGTTGGACAGCCTTCCTTTTGGTTTCTACGACTACTTTCCCCATCGTAGGGACCCCTTCATCGAGGGGAACAAAAGAAGCCCAACCCAAAAAACCTCCAAAAAAAACAATCAATGTCCAAAATGCTAATCTTTTGTACTTTTTTGTCTTTAAGATATCCAGAAATTCTTGATTGACCTTTTCTTGTTGCATCTCTCCTACCCTTTACAAAGTAAATTTTCTATCAAAATCATCTTTTGAAGTAAAATTACCCGCGTACTCGTCTCTGCTAAACAATTTTAACCCTCTTCCTTCTTCATCTGATAACTCTAAAATTTTATCTGAATATGACAAAACAGACCGTCTGTGTGTAACCAATAAAATAAGCATACCGTCATTCCTGCATTGTTCAATCACTTTTTTTAATGCAAGTTCTCCAGATTGATCCAAAGCTGAATTTGGTTCATCTAAAAAGAGACCGGCCGGTTCGTGGTATATTGCTCTTGCGAGACCCAACCTCTGTCTCTCACCCCCGGAAAGATTCTGATGTCCTCCAGCCAAGAGGGTATCATAACCCGAAGGAAATTTTAATATAAAATCGTGTATTCCAACCAGTTTTGCAACCTCAACTACCCGTTTCGAATCAGGGTCACGGAGCCCGGCAATATTCTCTGCAACGGATCCTGGCAGTAATAAAACATCTTGCGGAAGGTATCCTAAATATTTTTCAGAAGCGTTAGATAGGATTTCTTGCATGGGCCTTCCATCTAGCTTTATTAGGCCCTCATATTCGAGCAGACCAGCGAGCAGCTTAATCAAGGTGGTTTTCCCAACCCCCGATTTCCCCACTACAGCAACTAACTCTCCTTTTTTAAAGGTGATATTCAAATTTTTAAAAAATTTTTTCTTTCCACCCTGAAAAGATACTGACACATCGATGAGCTCAATACCCTTCTCTAACCTAACTAATTTGTTTTCTAAGGTATTGTCGGGCTGTTTTTGCATAACATTGTCTACCTTCATAACGCTATTATCAAGCATACCTTCAATTCTCCAAAAGGCTTCTCTCGCCACACCGACTCTACTTAATGTGGCAACGGCTCCATCCACCGGTGCGGTGGTTCTCGCCATCAAAAGCGACGCTGCAATCATGCTGCCTAGGGTTAAGTCTCCATAGATTACTAAAAAAGCTCCAATTGTCAGAGCTAAAGAGTTGGAAAAAAATCTGTATTGTTTTATAACATTTTGGACTACATCCGATTTTTTCTGTGTTTTATTTAATTTTATGTAGAAGCGACGCTTATTCTGGATCCATTTCTCCTTGAAATTTGAAGCCAAAGCATACACTGATAAAACTTCAGAATTTCTAAGTTTCCCGTACAAAAAATCGTTTGTTTCGAACTCCTCTTGACGCAATATTTCGTCCTGATTTCCTAAAATTTTAGAGAAGTAAAGTCCAAAGCCTATTAGAATAAGAATAAGAATTATTGCCGCATAACCCAGAATAGGGTGCATGACAAACATCACCAAAACGTACAAAGGGACCCAAGGCAAATCAAAAACAGTAAAAACTGCTGCCCCTGTTAACCATTGCCGGACTAACGTAAGATCATCCAAATAGGAAGTGGGATTCTTAACGTCCTTTTTAAGTCTATCTTTGAAACCAACTAAAAAAAGTCGTTCGTTTACCTTTTCCTCTATCTTAATTCCCATGGCAATAACAATTTGTGACCTTATAAATGAACTTAGAGCAGAAATAATATAAAAGAAAACAATTATGCCCGATACGGTAACTAAAGTTAAAACACTTTTACTAATAAATATCCTGTCAAATATTTGTAGCATATAAAGCATTGGGGTAAGCATAAGAAGATTTGCAATAGAACTTGCCACAAAAATCCACAGAAGATTATTTCTATCCGAAAGGAAGATTTTTAGTAAACGAGAGTCCCAGTACTCCGAAAATTTTTTCTTTTGTTGAATCATTTTTATAACGGCAATTTCATTTTCTTTTTAATGTTTTCTTTTGAGTCAAAAAGCTTTTGCCGGCCGTCTTTAATTGCCAGAATGTAATCTGACATTGTTAATATTCTTTTATTGTGGGTATTAATAATGATTGTGGCACCGCGTTCTTTGTGCTCCTTTATTAATGATAGAAACTTACTTTCAAATTCTGCATCTAGACTACTCGTAGGTTCGTCTAAGACTAAAAAGTTTGGAGATTTATAGAAGGCCCTGGCTAAACCGATCCTCTGCTTACGACCCCCTGGCATATCAAAAAGATCATCGGTCATTGTGACTGTTTCGCCTTTTAAAAACCCCTCATATATATCAACCAAGTCAAAATCTTTGCATACTTTTTCTAACGCTTGTTCGTCGACGGGTTTGAATCTTGTAATATTTTGCACAACGTCCCCACCAAAAAGCTGTAGATCTTGAGGCAGGTATCCAACGTAATCACATAAATCTTTTTTCTCCCATGTATCCATTGATACTCCATCTAATCTGACTGTCCCTTTGGAAGGTGTTATATAACCCATTAAGAGTCGAGCTAAAGTTGATTTACCCGCCCCGGATTCTCCTAAAACAGCACATATATTTCTTGGTTCTAGCGAAAAACTAATGGAGTCTAAAATCTTTTTATCATTTCCCCCTTGCTGAAACGAAATATCTCTTACAACAAGCTTGCCTTCTGGGGGTGGGAGCTTTATGCCACTCGTTACTGGTGGCCTAGCGTTTTCCAAAAAAACCTTTAAATCTTTTACTGCTTCTCTAACTGCGATAACTTGGCTCCAAGACATTACTATCATCATGGTAGGCCTAATCGCCAAAGCGCCAATAAATTTTGCGATGATTAGATTACCTGCCATCCTAGCATCCATGAGCCCAATCAATGTCAATAGAGTTCCTACACCCAAAAGCATAGAGCCTTGAACCATCATAATTACTTGACTTACGCTAGTTCCCAAAGATTGCATTGATGAGGCTCGTGCTTGAAAAACTAAGAACCTCTTCTGTTTTGCGTACCATCTTTTAAATATAAAAGGTAAATTGCCCATCGAGTTACAGTACAAAGCGTTATTGTGAAGGACTCCTAGTTCTCTTCTTGTTTCAGTTTGTACTTCCGAGGCTTTTTCTTGGTCAGGCTGTACTTTTTTTTCAATTAGGAGACCAATCAGTAATGCTATAAATACACCACTAAGTGAGAATATCCCCATTAGTGGGTGAATAAAGAAAATTGCAATTAGAAGCAATAATGAAAATGGAGCATCAAAAATTGCACCAGATACTGGGGATACCATAAAGTTTCTTAATAGTCGCATATTTGTAAACGCACGCGCGCCATCTGTCCACTTGTCAGTGGACTGTTCGAATGTTGACTTAAAAACTTTTTCTTCTAATGAGCCAATAAATGAAATAGTTGCTGAGAGTAAAACGCGTTCCCTTATCCATTCTAGGACTCCATTTACGACTAGGGCTAAAACTAAAAGAAACCCTAGGGATAAGAGAAATGATATGCTCTGGCTATTTATCACTGGCCCAAAAACCGTTCTCATATATACAATTGGGGCAACCGGCAAATATGCCACGAATATAGAGAGAAATATAGCAGTAATGATGTAACTCTTATGAGCGTCGATAGCTTGACGAAATATATCAGACCTTTCAGTGTTTTTCATTTCAGATTTCTTTAAAATCTAAATAGATCTGCCGAACCATCTATATTTTCAATGAGGTGAATATTTTTATCCAAACAAAATTTCATTAAATTTGTTGTATTCTTATATTGGGGGTTGTGAATGGTTATTGCCCCACGACGCGATGCTAGATTTTCTATCGCCGTGCATATAGATTGCTCGTCATCAATATTAAAGATTAGATAAACAAATTTACTATTTCTAAAAATACTATCCAATAATTCGATTGATTTATCATAAAATTTTGGATTGACCGAAACAAGTAAATCTCTAGCAAGTTCGCTTTGTTTAATAATCAGATTATTAGATACGCTGTAAAACTCATCTGTGATTCCTGAATCCCTGCCATATATGATAATCGGCATTATACAGTGAAGTCTTTTGTCATTTATTCCGAATGCCACAGGTTCATTTATCTCATGTAAAATTCCATTCACCCTACAAATTATGCCTTGAGATTGTGCTGTCAAAGAATTATTAGGAGGATTAAATAGGTCTATGAGTGCTTGGGTCGGTCGGTCAGTATCGAAGATTGGAATTGCTTCTGCCTCGACCTTTAAATATTTATCTGCATATTTCATGTTATTAATTGACTCACTCTTTCTATGAGTTGGGCTAAGGATTCTCTTTTAGTTGGCCTGTATATTCTGACGTTTTTATAAGCCATTGATTCTGTGTCGCTCAATCCTAAATGCCAAGGTCCCTGTTCTCCCGGCATTACGACTGCAACTTTTTGGCCAATAGCACCAGCAAAGTGCACAAGGGCTGTCGATACAGAAATGATTCCATCACACGCACCAGCAATAGCAACCCACTCATCTATATTAATCTTAAAATCTAAGTCTTTAAATGTAACTAATTGGTGACCTCTATCTTTAAGATATTGGAGTTCAGTATTGATGTCCCCATACTGTAAATTTACGTACAGAGCGTTTCTTTTAAAAATTGGTTCCCAATTTTTTAGTTCAAGTTCTTTTGTTTTCCTTTGTATTTGCCAATAACCACCCTTCCACGATATTCCGATTATAGGCCTACCTTTAGCCAATTCCGTC
>NYVY01000046.1 GCA_002684875.1 Pseudomonadota bacterium | reverse complement strand
AAAAAAAAAATATCGATTTCATTTGTCCTCCGTTAGACATATCTCCTAAGACTGCAATTAGTCAAGTCAACAAGGTTGTACAAACTTTTGGGACAAAAGAACGCAGTCCATTTGTAGTAATAGGTTCCTCTCTGGGAGGATTTTATGCAACTTGGTTAATGCAGACATGGAGCGGAGCTGGTACCTGCATAGCAATTGTTATCAATCCCGCAGTTAGACCAGTACGAGATTTACAATCACAGGTTGTTGAATTGAAACCCTGGCAAGAAGCTGTTTCAGCCAATAAACCTTTTTCAACAAAATATCATGATGAATTAGCAGAGATAGAAAATGAGGTAGCAAAAAGCATTAAATACCCAGATAACATTTTACTAGTTGCTGCCAAGGGTGATGAAGTACTAAATTGGGAAGAGATGGTCCAGTTTTATAAGAATTGCCAACATTATATCGTTGAAGGGTCCGATCACGGTATGTCAGACTTTGCTACACATTGGAAGAACATTAAACCATTCATCGGGCTGGTTTAAAATTTACTTTTCTTAAAATAAAAAGGGCAATTGCAAAATAAAATAAAAGACTTAATGCGGATATTCTATGATTGTTTGAAAAAATAAGTGTTAATACCCCATACGTTAATGGACCAACAATAGCGGAACAGTTTACAAAAAACCCCCAGATTCCAAACCATTCAGCTTGCTTGTTAATAGGTGCCAGAAAAGCAATCGCAGCTCTACCTGCACTTTGAGCAGCCCCAAGGCCAATTCCTAATAGATTTGCTGCCAAAATAAAAATAGGATATGTTTTCGCTACAGCCAAGATGATAATAGCTGCTACCCAAAATAACAATACTGCAAAAAGACTTTTCTTGTGACTAAGATGATCTTGGATATAACCAAAAAAAAATGCTCCCAAACAGGCGCTAAGATTTGCAAAGATAATAAGAGTTATTATTTGTTCAAGAGAAAATCCCATCACTTTTGTTGCATAAATTGAGGAAACTGTTATGACAGCTGTTATTCCAGACTGATAAAAAAAAATACAAAAACAAAGCCTCATCAAATCAGTATTATTTTTCAGAAATAATAGATTCAAAAAAAAACGACTCGAAATATCTTTCCATCCCTCTGTGACATTATTACTTTTTATTTTATTAATAAAAAAAAGCGCGGTTAATCCAAAAAATAAGAAAAAACATCCTGTTATAACCATCGAACCAAATATTTTTAAGTCTGTGATCCATTGTGGTGACTGCAAATTTACGTTTTCTACCCACAATAAAGATAATATCAATGAAAGAATCCCACCGATAAAACCCCATGCCCACCCTATTCCAGAAAGTTTCCCAAGCGATTCCAGTGTTGTTAAACTTGCCAGCATTGAAGCAGTAACATTTTGGTGGATTGCGAAAGCAATATTTGAACAAATTAAAAGAATAAGTGTTAAAAAAACTGTGCCAGCCCCTGAAAGACCAAGCAACATCGTTGAAAAGGAACATACCACTGTTGTTATGAACAAAATAATTTTGTGATTTCCTTTCGAATCGACAAAAGCCCCAATTATAGGAGACAAAATCATTGTACATAGGTAACTTACAGACAATAACATGGTCCAATAGAACGTTGCATCTTGACGATCCCCCATTACCGTAGTGACAAAATAAACATTAAATACGGTAGTGAGTACTACTGTTGTATAACCCGAGTTTGCAAAATCCAGGCATGCCCAAGCAAAGCAGTTACTTTTTGAAATTCCCTGTCTTAGCACGTTAACTAAATTTTTAAGATAAAATATAAGTATGAGGAAAAAGCTTTACATTAAAACCTACGGGTGTCAAATGAATGAGTATGACTCTGATAAAATATCAGACCTACTCTCAGAAGATCCAAAAGTTTGTAAAACAGAAAACCAAAGTGATGCCGATATCATTCTTTTCAATACGTGTTCTGTTAGGGAAAAAGCTCAAGAAAAGGTGTTTTCGGATCTCGGAAGAATCAAACACCTTAAGAAAAAAAACCCCAATCTGTTGATTGGGGTTGGTGGTTGTGTCGCCAGCCAAGAAGGTGAAAATATTATAAAAAGAGCTCCCTATGTGGACCTTGTCTTCGGTCCGCAAACATTGCATAAAGTGCCTGAAATGGTAGAAAAAGCAAGAAATGAAAAACGNAGTCAGGTGGACATTTCGTTTCCAGAGATAGAAAAATTTGATAATTTACCCCTTACCAACAAAAATAATGGGCCAACAGCATTCGTTTCAATTATGGAAGGGTGCAGCAAATACTGTAGCTTTTGTGTCGTTCCCTACACGAGAGGTACTGAGTTTTCTCGTCCAATTATAAATATCATCCCTGAGGTCCAAGGCCTAATCAATTCTGGAACAACTGAAATTACGTTTCTTGGGCAAAATGTAAATGCATATTACGATCAAGTCGAAAAAATTGATTTTGGGGGGTTACTAGAGCTTTCATCTTCCATATCTCAATTAAAAAGGATTAGGTACACTTCATCTCATCCACGAGAAGTAACTGAAAGTTTGATCAATGCATATAAAGTATTACCAAAATTAGTTAGTCAAATTCATTTACCAGTGCAATCTGGAAGTGATTCAGTACTCGCATCAATGAAGAGAGGATATACAAGCTTAGAATACAAATCAATTATAAAAAAATTACGGAAAAATAGACCAAATTTATCAGTTTCTTCTGACTTTATAGTTGGATTTCCAGGCGAAACAGACTCTGATTTTGAACAAACTTTGAACCTAGTCCAGAAAGTAAAGTTCGATAGTTCATATTCTTTTATTTACAGNGACAGACCTGGGACTCCAGCCTCTATGCTACCAAACAAGATTGATGCCGATGTTAAAAGTAAGCGGTTAAAGAAACTTCAACAAATACTTGATAAATATTCTCGGGATTTTAGTAATCAGATGGTAGACAAAGAAGAAGAAGTTTTAGTTGAAGGAATTTCAAAAAGAAATAGTTGTGAACTTACAGGGAGAACAGAAAATAACAGAGTGGTAAATTTTCCTGGCAAGCCAGAACTNAAAGGAAAAATTGTGAAGTTATTGATTACTGAACTTCGACAGCATACGTTACGTGGAAAAATCCTCTGAAATAGATATCAATATTCAACAAGTATCTGATAGGAGGATGCGCGACTTCAGAACAATAATTCCAGAAAGTCAATTGAAAAAGATTGTTCGGTTAACTNTCAATACAAGTAAAANGNNCTATGATAAACAAGCATTATTAAACTACAGATTTACAAACTCTAGCGAAATAAAAAAGTTGAATATGACCTACCGAGGTAAAAATAAACCTACGAATATTCTTACTTTTTGCTACGAAAGAAANCCCTCNATAATCGCAGATATTGTTGTATGTTTGCCNATTATTTTGCNGGANAGCAAAACCCAACAAAAAACTGNNTTTAACCATGTATGTCATTTGTTAATACACGGGACCTTACATGCACTAGGGCTTGATCATTGCCAAAAGAGTCAAACTGAAGAAATGGAGAACCTTGAAATAAAACTTCTCGAAAAACTTGGTATTAAAAATCCTTATATTTAAAAAAAACTTGATTTTAGTAAATTTTTTGGCACAATAGAGAGTCCGAGACTTGACATGCCCGCGCATGAATGATGACCCTAATTTGGGCCGATTTACAGAAACAATAAAACGCTACATTAACAGACTTTTCAAAAAAGCTGATAATCGGGAAGAGCTTTTAGAACAGATTCACGAAGCCGAAGAGCACTCGGTGCTTAACGCGGACGCAGTTTCTATGATGGAGGGTATACTCCAGATATCAGACTTGGCAGTTAGAGACATAATGGTACCTCGCGCTAGGATGGATTGTATTAATATCGATGACTCCATTAATACTGTTTTAGACTTCGTAACTAAAATTGCTCACTCGAGATTTCCTGTTATCGAAGGTAAGAAAGATAATATTATCGGTATCATGCTAGCAAAGGATCTGCTATCTGTGTTACATAAAGATGAGGATAACCTAAGGCCCTTGATCCGACCTGCAGTTTTAGTTCCAGAATCTAAAAAATTGAATGCAATGCTGAGAGATTTTAGAATTAAAAGAAATCATATGGCAATTGTGGTTGACGAATATGGGGGTATTAGCGGTTTAATAACTATTGAAGATGTTTTGGAGCAAATTGTAGGGGATATTGAAGATGAACATGATACTGATGAAGAAAAAGATAATATTTTAGAAATTCCATTTCAAACAAATCGATATAGGGTAAGAGCTGGTACATCTCTCGAACAATTCAATAAACATTTTTCCACTAAATTTTACAGTGATTCAGTCGAAACAATAGGAGGTTACGTTACCGACCATTTTGGACATGTTCCCAGGCGTGGGGAAATCACAGAAATTGGACCAGTGGCATTTGAAATTCAAAGAGCGGACGCAAGGCGCATTTACCAGTTAGTTGTTAACATTGAAAAGGTTCATTCACACAAACCAGGTGATAAACAAAGAATGGATAATGCTGTAAATGGAAAGTCTTAGTTTCCTTGCTGTTTTTGCACTCATAATCTATCTTAACAACTCATTAGTCTCCAATTACAACCGCCTTGGATATTTGATTTTAGTCCTAGGTGTACTATTTGGACTGCACTGGGTATTTAATAGCCTACATAATATTGGTGAGTTACCGCTGTACTTTGCTATTCCTGCAACTCTCTTACTAGCAATATACGTAGCTTCGTTTTATTCTTTTGCCCTATTTATTGCAAAAAAGTACAAATTCATACCTGTAGAGGTAGCAGCTATCGTGACTTTATTTGAATGGACAAAAAGCTTTCTTTTTACTGGCTTTCCTTGGATTGAAATTGGCACTCTTAGCTTAAATACTCCCCTAGCTAATTATGCCCCAATATTTGGAACATACGCGGTTACTTTTTTTGCAACACTATTAGTTGTCTACATGGTTAATAAACAAAATGTCCGTTCAATTGTAAAAATTAGCCTTATCCTTTTATTTGGTCTACTGCTTCAGGTTTTTAATTTTACAAAACCAGTAGGTGAAAAAATTAAAGTTGCACTTATACAGGGAAACGTTAACCAACAATTAAAATTCAATCCAGATCTTGAAAGAACAAATGTCGAGAAACATTTATCTATTTTGAAGAAAATTTCTCACGAAAATCATATTAACGCAGTTGTTTTTCCTGAGACTGCTTTTGTAAGACCTCTAGAACTTATGGATCCTCTCCTTTTAGAAAACTTGTCTAAAACTTTAATCAAAACAAATAGTTTATTAATGACTGGAATGCCAACCTTGGAAAAAAATGATTGGTATAATTCACTGGTGGTCTTAAAACCTGACTTAAAGGCTAAATATTTTTTTCGTAAAATCGGGGAATACCGAAAACGTCATCTCGTACCGTTTGGAGAGTTTATTCCAACCGGCTTTAATTGGTTTGTGAAAATGATGAATATTCCATTAGGAAATTTTTCGGAAGGCAAACCTACTCAATCTTCAATTAATATTCATGGGCAAAATATTGCAATAAATATCTGCTTTGAGGATCTTTTTAATTCAGAGATTATCCAATCATTTAATAAACCCAAAAATGGTATACCTAATATATTACTGAATATAAGCAATCTTGGATGGTTTGGAAAATCTAACTCGTTACATTACCACCTTATGGCTGCTAGAATGCGTAGTATTGAAACGGAAAGACCTTTTATAAGGGCAACTAATACAGGTGTAACTGCATATATTGACCATAAAGGAAAATTAAAAGCGGTTGCACCGATCGTTGAGACCAGTTACTTATTAGTTGACATTCAAGGAAGAGAGGGTCTAACCCCTTTTTCCAAATTTGGAAATAGTCCTATTTTGTTGCTCTGCTTATTTATTCTCNGTAGTAACCTCGTTCGAAGAAAATTTCTATAAACTAATGNTATGGNTGCAATTCAAGAAATAATCAAAAGTTTGGAACAATTTTGGACAAAAANAGGTTGTACAGCATTACAACCTATTGACCTTGAAGTCGGTGCAGGGACCTCGCATCCAATGACTTTTTTGANGGCTATTGGCCCTGAGCCTTGGCAATCTTGTTATGTCCAGCCCTCCAGAAGACCATCGGATGGACGTTATGGTGAAAACCCAAATCGTTTACAACATTATTATCAATTTCAAGTAATATTTAAACCTAATCAGGAAGATATTATTGATATGTACTTAGATTCCCTAAAAAATCTGGGAATAGATCTAAAAGATAATGATGTTAGACTTGTTGAAGATAACTGGGAAAACCCCACTCTTGGAGCATGGGGTTTAGGCTGGGAAGTATGGCTGAATGGCATGGAAATTACCCAATTTACCTATTTTCAACAGATTGCAAGTCAAAATTGCAAACCTATAACGTGTGAAATTACCTACGGTATAGAAAGATTAGCTATGCATCTTCAAAAAAAAGAAAATATCTTCGACCTAACTTGGTCCCGAAACACTAACAACTTATGTGATTTGACCTACGGAGATATTTTTCATCAAAACGAAGTTGAACAATCAAAATATAATTTTGAAAAAAGTAGCACTGCTCTATTGCTTAAAAATTTTGAAAATTATGAAACCGAATCATCAAGACTTTTAGCAGAAAAACTATCCCTACCGGCCTATGACTGCACACTCAAAGCTGCCCACATCTTCAATTTATTAGATGCTCGTGGTTGTTTGTCAGTCACCGAAAGGGCTACCTTTATTAAACGAATTAGAACCTTATCAAAAGAAATTGGTACAATCTACCTAGAGTCACGAGAAAAACTTAATTTCCCTCTTTTAAAGTAAAATGTCAGACTTACTACTAGAAATTCTAACGGAAGAACTACCTCCTAACGCATTAGAAAGCATGTCTAAAGTTTTAACCCAAAATGTTTTGGAAATTTTAAAAAAAAATTTCTTAACTGAACATTCTGTGGAAGCTCGTTCTTTTGCAACACCTAGAAGATTAGGTTTTATTATCAGTGGCGTAAAAAAAGTTGCAGATGAACAAACCGAAAAAATCCGATTACTCCCAAGAGAAATTGGGTTTGATAACAAAGAAGTACCTTTACCCCCTCTTGAAAAGAAATTAATCGGTTTAATAAAAAAATACAATGGTAAGGATTTAGATATTGATTCTGCTTTATATCAACAATATCTTAATAATGTATATTTTGAACAGCTAAATGGAAAGAGCTATATATTTATAAACTTTAAAAAACAGGGGGTGAAATTAGAACAGGTAATAAATAATCACCTCGCTTCATGCTTGAAAAAATTACCGATCCCGAAAGTTATGAAGTATCAAAAAAAGAACAAGAGTCTTGAGTGGCAAGACATAGAGTTTGTACGTCCAGCCCACAACATAGTTTTAATGATAAATAACGAAGTAATACCCATGATAGTTCTTGGTATTTCCTCAGGAAATAAGACCTTTGGGCATCGATTTCTGTGTCAAGAAGAATTGGAAATACCTGAAGCGACAGAGTATGAAGCTATACTTGAAAAAAAAGGAAAAGTAGTTGTCGATTTTTTGAAACGAAAAGAAAAGATACTTGGATCAATAAACAACCTGGCTGCAAAAAACAAATTGAACCTTAGCTTTGACATTAACTTGCTCAACGAAATTACGGCTTTGTGCGAATGGCCCAGATCCTTACTTTGTTCATTTGACAATTATTTTCTAACTATTCCATGGGAATGTCTAACATTAACCATGAAAAAAAATCAAAAATATATACCGTTAACTGGAAATGATAAAAAGCTTACTAATAAGTTTATTGTTATTACAAACAATGACCCAAAGAATCCAAAAAATATAATTGACGGTAATGAACGAGTCTTACGAGCTAGATTAAATGATGCCTTATTT
>NYVY01000045.1 GCA_002684875.1 Pseudomonadota bacterium | reverse complement strand
AAAACATGGCCTGCCGAGAGGGATTCGAACCCCCGACCCACAGCTTAGAAGGCTGTTGCTCTATCCAGCTGAGCTACCGGCAGCTAATTTGGTCGGGGCGAGATGATTCGAACATCCGACCCTCTGCTCCCAAAGCAGATGCGCTACCAGGCTGCGCTACGCCCCGAACCAATTATTATAACTCAGTCTACCCTATTTAACCAAAGCGACCTGTGATGTAATCTTGTGTAAGCTGATGGACGGGATTTATAAATAATTCTTTTGTTCTACCAACCTCAATAAGTTTTCCCAAATGAAAATACGCAGTACGATCAGAAACTCTTGCCGCCTGCTGCATAGAATGAGTAACGATAACAATCGTATATTCGGAGCGTAATTCTGAAATCAACTGCTCAACCTTCGCAGTTGCGATTGGGTCAAGGGCAGAACAGGGCTCATCCATAAGAATAACCTCTGGTGAAACAGCTATAGCCCGTGCAATGCATAAGCGTTGCTGTTGACCACCAGAGAGCCCAGTGCCAGGTTGATTGAGCCTATCTTTAACTTCATCCCAAATACCTGCCCTCAAAAGAGATGACTCTACAATTTCATTCAACTCAGCTTTAGTTGTTGTTAAACCATGTATTCGAGGCCCATAAGCTACATTTTCGAAAATCGACTTTGGAAAAGGGTTGGGTTTTTGAAAAACTATTCCAACCCTAGCTCTCAATGCAACGACATCCACGGAAGAGTCATAAATATTTGTTTCATCGAGCAAAACTTTGCCCTCCAAGCGACATCCTTCGATAGTGTCATTCATTCGATTGAGGCTTCTCAATAAAGTGGATTTTCCGCACCCTGACGGCCCTATAAACGCTATAACCTCTTTTTCTCCAATATCAACTGTAACTCCTGTAAGAGCTTGTTTTACTCCATAAAAAACATTCACATTACGGGTGGACATTCTTGCGTTGGGGACAAATACATTCCCTACGGTTGTTTCTGGAAGCGCTTTGTGGTCCATTTTATTTTATTTCTTGCTAAATTTTTAGTAGTCGATAGAAGTTAAAGTTTTCACTATATCTTCTTAAAAAGTAAACTACCACCGTTTTTCTAATTTCTTTCTGAGTACTACGGCAGTAAAATTCATTAGCAACAAAAAAACCAACAAAACGATGATGGCCGCACTAGTCTTATGTACAAACATTCTCTCAGCAAAATCCGCCCACATAAAGATTTGAACTGGCAAGGCAGTGCTTGGCTCAGTAACCCCACCAGGAACATCCACTATAAACGCAACCATCCCTATCATCAACAACGGAGCAGTTTCACCAAGCGCTTGAGCCATTCCAATAATAGTACCAGTTAACATCCCAGGCATTGCTAGAGGAATTACGTGATGGAAAATCATTTGCATTTTTGAAGCGCCTATCCCGTAGGCTGCATCTTTAATACTTGGTGGTACCGCTTTTATAGCAGCCCTCGAAGAAATTATTATTGTTGGCAAGGTCATTAATGCTAAAACCACACCTCCTACCAACGGGACAGAACGGGGAAAGCCAAAAGCTACTATGAAAATCGCTAACCCCATAATTCCAAATACGACTGACGGCACCGCGGCAAGGTTATTGATGTTGATTTCAATCATTTCAGTCAACCAGTTTTTTGGAGCTATCTCTTCCAAATAAATAGCAGTTGCAAGCCCCAAAGGAAAGGCTATCGACAAACATACAACCATAGTAAGAATTGAACCAAACAATGCTCCTTTTATTCCAGCTATCTCCGCTTCCCTTGAAGCTGAACCAAAAAACAAGTAGTCTGAAAGCTCATACGTTATTCGTTCATCATTATTTAACAAATCAACGAAGTTGATTGCTAAATTCGAAAGCCTTCTATCACTTTCTGGAGTGTCTCTCGAAATGTACCCCCTTAGAAAAGTATCAACATCATCATCAAGAGCGAATTTTAGTTTCACTGTTTTATCTAGTAATTCTGGTTTTTTCTTTACAAAATTAACTAGCCTTACATCTGAGGCTGACGATAATAACGACCGTGCAGTTTTCTTTTCAGTTCTTCCATCTGGATAATCTAGTGCTTCATAGAGAGCCTCATGTACAATCTTTGAAGCTTCGCCTGCAAAAAAAGATTCATCTGAAAAGTCTCCCTTCGGGTCAATTCTCTTGGCATCAATTTTGACATCCAGAGAAATATAGTGTTGAAATAAACCAGGAACACCATTTACAACAATCAGATAAAACAAAAAAAACAAAAAGAAAATAGCAAGGGAAATGGCTGCTTGCCCCAAAAATTTAAAACGTTTTTCACGTGAATGCCTCCTAGCTATTGAAGATAAAATTTTTTCAGAAACTTCCTTTGTTGACATTTTGGCTATTTTACTCATACTGCTCCCGATATTTTTTAACTATCTGTAAAGCAAAAAAATTAAGAACCAAAGTAGTGATTATCAGCATCAAAGCTAGCGCAAATGCAGAAAGAGTTTTAGCTGATTCAAATTCTTGATCTCCAACTAATATAGTTACAATCTGAGTAGTAACGGTAGTAACGGCATCTAACGGGTTTAATGTCAAGTTTGCAGCTAATCCCGCGGCCATAACAACAATCATAGTTTCCCCAATTGCTCTAGAAACAGCAAGGATTATTGCGGCAACGATACCTGGTAAAGCGGCGGGCAACACAACAAGCCGAACTGTTTCATTAACAGTTGAACCAAGCCCATAAGCTGCATCTCTCATAGATTGTGGGACCGAGTTAATTACATCGTCTGATAAAGACGAAACGAATGGTATTATCATTACTCCCATGACCAAACCTGCCGCTAATGCAGATTCAGATGATACCGTCAGGCCAGCCTGTTCTCCAAAACTTTTGACCATTGGAGCTATTGTTAACGCTGCAAAAAAACCGTACACCACTGTAGGTATTCCAGCAAGAATCTCTAAAAGAGGTTTTACGATTCCTCTTACCCTTTTACTAGCATATTCTGCTAAATATACCGCACTCAATAAGCCAACAGGAACAGCGACTGTTAGTGCAACAAGCGAAATTAAAATAGTACCAACAAACATTGGAACCATACCATATTCAGGATCAGCCCCCTCAGACCCAGCCCTGACAGCACCTTCGAATTGGGGGTTCCAAGTTAACCCAAATAAAAAATCCCACGGGTGAATATAATCGAAAAATCGTATTGTTTCAAATAAAACAGAAAAAACTATACCCATAGTCGTTAAGATTGCAACGACTGAACTTAATCCCAAAATGTATAAAATTATTTTTTCTACATTAAACCTAGCCTCAAACTTAGGACTAACTTTTTTATAAGCAAAAAAACCAAAACTAATGCTTAACGCAAAGGTTATGTATGATCTCAGATTATCAGCAACTGATATCCAGATTTTCCAAGATTCTGCAGCTGTTATAACCCAAGGTTCTGCTTTCCCAAAAGTAATACCATCAACCTCATTCATTACCTTAATAAAATTGATTTCCTTATCGGTGAAATCAAGTGAGTCTATATTTGGATAAAAGTCCTCGAGCCAGACTTTTAAAATAAAACCATCAATCACGGAAAAAAACAGAAAGAAAAGTATTGCGGGGATAAAACTTAACAAACAACACCAATAAAAATGATATTTACCCAGAGAGTTTAGCTTTTGAGTTCGCCTCGACTCAATAGCTGATCTATAACCCAAAAAGCCAAAGATGGTTCCTGAGCTGATAGTAAGCATTATTGTTTCAAATCCAGAAAAAATTTTTTGCTCCAGTCGTAAAATGGGGGCCAAAACCAAAAACGCCTTGACCCCCGTTTTTATTCTAATTAAATATCGGTCATAATACTTTACTTCTTCAAATCTCCCATTACAAGTACTGGAAGATCCTTCATAGCGACCTTATAGTTTGAACGTTCATCCGAGCTCATTGGTATCATCCCAGCATCAGCAAGCGCTCCGTCTTCACCCCAATGCTTTTGCCATTCTGCCATGTAGTCCCTAATTCCTGGAACAACGTCAATATGGGAATGTTTAACATAAAAATAAAGTGCTCTAGAGGCTTTATACTTACCAGAAGAAATATTTACGAATGTAGGTTCCGCATCGTCTAAAATAGCACCTTGAATAGTGTCAGTATTTTGATCTAAATATGAAAATCCAAAGATTCCATAAGCAGATGGGTCCTCTTTAAGCTTTTGAACGATAAGATTATCCTGTTCTCCAGCCTCAACATACACGCCGTCAGTGCGCATAGCTCTGCATTTTTTTCCCTTTTTATCCCCTCGGGCTTCTGATAGTTTTATTGCAACAGAGTCTTTTCCACAATATGATTTCTGATTTATCAATTCGGCAAAAGAAGCTCGTGTTCCCGAAGTGGTTGGTGGTCCGTATACTTTGATAGGCACATCAGGGAGCATTGGTTTTATGTCAGACCATTTTTTATAATAATTCGGGACAAACTCGGTTCCAGCAGCATTTGGGACTTCCGCAGTTAACGCTTTAGCCAAATCTGCTCGAGAAATATTTAACTGTATTCCTTTTTTAGAATTGGCAAGAATGATTCCATCGTACCCTATCTTAATCTCAGTTACCTTCACGCCATTTTTCTCGCAGAATGCAAGTTCTTTTTTCTTCATTCGAGAAGACGCATTACCAATATCGACGAACTTCGTTCCAGTACCTTCACAAACCCCCTTTTTTCCAACAGAAGAACCTCCGGATTCTACTACTGGAGTTTTTAACCTTGGGTTTTTTCCTAGTTGTTCTGCAACAATGGTTGCAAATGGAAAAACCGTAGATGAACCCTTCATACTTATATAATCCCTCGCAAGAACTGAGCTGGAAAAAAAATTTCCTAACCCTGCCAGTATAATTATTCGAACAAACATTTGAACTCCTTAACAATAGATGGTCTGTATAGTGTGAGAAAAAGTTATTACAAAAATATAACAACATGCAATTTTTTTCCTATTTTCAAAGAATTGGTAAAGTAATGATTAGTACAAACTTTTAGATAAAATTTTGTCTAAAATTGTGTTACTTTAAGAGGCTAGAGAATGAATATGATAAATAAAAAAAAATACGTAGCTCTATTAGTTTCTTGCTTCTTTCTTTCTGGAGCTTTAAATGCTGTACCCCCTCCAAGGGGAATAGACCCCATTGAGGCTAAACGGAAGGCTAGAATTGACAAAATTAAACGCGAAAAAGCAAGAAGAGATTCTATAAATTGCTACCTTCGCGAAAGAAAGAAGCTTAGCGACGGTGGAACAACTTGTATTTATCGATGTCCTTCTGTTAAGGGAAGGGTCGAAAGTAATAGTATAGGCGCTGGTTTTAGTTGCCCAACGATGATGAATGTATTACGGAGAGAGTAGACAGTTACAAAAATGATGCAAGGTAATTGGCAGATTCTGTAGAAAGGACTCTATCTTTTGACTCAACCATAATTCGAATTATAGGTTCCGTACCAGATGGACGAACCAAGATTCTACCTTCTTTACCCAACTTGTCGATAACTTCAGCTCTAGCCTTTTCGAATTTTCCACTGGCTGGCCAGTTACAGCCAGACTGTATTGCTACATTTACCATAACCTGTGGAAATAGCTCTAAACCCTCAATCAAGCTGTCAATAGTTTTACCGCTCTCTATCATCGCTTCTACTATTTTTAACGCGGTAATAATCCCATCCCCAGTTGTGTGGATATCGGTTAACAGTATATGGCCAGAAGTTTCTCCTCCCAAAGACCACCCTCTTTCTTGTAATTTTTGAAAAATAAAACGATCTCCCACTTTTGTTCTACAAAACTCTAGTCCAGACTTGATAATAATCTTTTCCAACGCTAAATTACTCATCAAAGTTCCAACCACACCCTTCACATACTCCAAACCATATTCTCTAATTCGGTTCTTCGCGATAGCGTATATAAGCTCATCTCCCTGATAAACTTTTCCCTTACTATCTGCTACCAGCACCCGATCCCCATCACCGTCCAAAGCTATGCCAATATCGGAGGAGGTTTCAAGTATTTTTTTTGACAGTTGCTCTGGAAACAAAGACCCTACTTGATCGTTTATATTACGACCATTTGGTTTATTTCCAATTTCAACTATATCCGCCCCTAATTCAGAAAACACCCGACCAAGGCAATGATAGGATGCTCCGTTAGCAGCATCAAGAACAACTTTAAGCCCATCCATTAAAAGGCCTTCCGAAAAACAGGACTCACAAAATTTTACGTACTCAACATGTGCATCGTTGTAAACTTTCACACTTCCTTGCTTTACGCTTTTTTTCAAAAAATTGTTTGATAGTCTTTGTTCGATTTTATTTTCTGTATCCTGACTAATTTTTGTCCCATCAGAATCAAAAAACTTAAACCCATTATCGGTATAAATATTATGGGAGGCACTAATGACAATACCAATATTTGCCTTCAACAACTTAGTCATATATGCTACAGCGGGGCTGGGTAATATGCCTGCTTCGATAACATTCACACCAACTTGACATAGTCCATTTGCCATAGCAGTTGATAACATCTTTCCAGACTCCCTGGTATCCCGTCCCAGCACAACTTTTGGATTACTGTTTTTTTCTAAAATCAAGGACCCAACTGCAGACCCTAATTCATAAGATCCTAATTCAGAGACAGCATCGGGCGACACTTTACCCCTAATGCCGTCAGTTCCAAAACTAAGTCTAGTTTCCATTTATCATAAAATTTTAGTATTTAGTTAAGCTCTTTTAATACTCGTATCATTTCCACCGTTTCACATACATCATGAACCCTAACTATAGAAGCGCCCCTAGCTAAGGCCCACGAAGCCATAGCTAGGCTACCACCCAATCTGTCAGATGGTTTCGTTTGTGATTTGCATATTTCAGATATGAGCCTTTTCCTAGACAGTCCAACTAGCAGCCAAGAAATTCTTGAAAACTTCTTAAGACCCTTCAGTAGGGACAGATTATGCATAGACGTTTTCCCAAAGCCGAAACCTGGGTCTACTAAGATCCTAGTTTTTTCCACCCCGATATTGTTAAACTCTAGAACTTTATTTTTTAAAAAAAATTCAACCTCCGTTACTACATCTCCGTATCTTGGAGAATTTTGCATTGTCTCAGGGTTGCCTTGCATATGCATTATACAAAAACCAACATCTGTAGATTTGACTTCTTTTACAAAGTCTAAAGCCTCAGGGGAGTTAAACCCAGACACGTCGTTTATGATATCAACCCCTACATCACAAGCTTTCATCATTACGGTTGGTTTCATAGTGTCGACCGACACGGGGACATTTAATTTAACCAATTGTTTTAAAACAGGTCCGAGTCTAGACCACTCTTCATACGCAGAAACGGATTTCGCACCTGGTCGGGTACTTTCTCCGCCAACGTCGATTATATCAGCTCCGCACTTCACCATTTTCTCAGCTAACCGAACAGCAGACTGGACTGAGGACAGGTTGCCACCATCAGAAAAGGAGTCAGGGGTTACATTCAAAATACCCATTACTTTCGGTTCTCTCATGTCCAGAGAGAACCTTCCGCAATCAAAGTTATTGTAGTACGATGAGGCGTCCATAGTGGTTAGTTCCCTCTCACCTCTATTTCAAGCCTACACTCTTAAACCACTCAACTATTGTGTAGCTGTAGCAGCGCCATCTGGAGGTGCGTTATCTCCTTTTTTCGCTGAGGAACCTGGACCAGAACTAGAGC
The DNA here is from genome assembly GCA_002684875.1 of Pseudomonadota bacterium. Classification (GTDB taxonomy): domain Bacteria; phylum Pseudomonadota; class Gammaproteobacteria; order Burkholderiales; family Burkholderiaceae_A; genus UBA7377. The sequence continues at coordinate 26,253 of NYVY01000045.1, read as the reverse complement.
TGTTGCCACCATCCTTTGGACCTGCCTTTTGTGCATCTTTAGGAGGTTTCGGCGTTTTTCCATTAGCTATGTCATCAATTTGATCAGCATCTATCGTTTCCCATTCTAACAATGCATTAGCCATGGCGTGCATTTTATCTGAATGTTCTTCTATTATGTTTCTAGCGACCAGATACTGCTCATCAATGATTTTTCTAATTTCACTGTCGACTTTCTGCATTGTTGACTCTGAAACATGAGTAGTTTTAGTTATACTTCTCCCAAGAAAAACTTCACCCTCGTTCTCAGCGTAAACCATTGGCCCTAAGTTATCACTCATACCATATCTCGTTACCATATCCCTAGCGAGCTGAGTAGCTCTTTCAAAATCATTAGAGGCACCCGTTGTCATTTGATCCATAAATATTTCTTCCGCAATCCTACCGCCAAACAACACAGCTATAGTGTTAAGAAGACGGTCTTTGTCCATACTATACCTATCCCCTTCCGGCAATTGCATTGTAACTCCAAGGGCTCTGCCTCGAGGTATTATAGTAACCTTATGGACTGGATCAGTCTTGGGTAGCATTTTTGCCACAATTGCATGACCTGATTCGTGGTAGGCAGTATTTTTTCTCTCCTCCTCGGGCATGACAATAGACTTTCTCTCCGAACCCATTAGAATTTTATCTTTAGCTTTCTCAAAGTCATCCATCTCTACAGTCCGACCACTTCTTCTTGCAGCAAATAGAGCTGACTCGTTAACGAGGTTTGCTAGGTCAGCCCCAGACATTCCTGGAGTACCTCTTGCTAATATATCCGCTTTAACATCTTTGGCTATTGGCACCTTTCTCATGTGAACATTTAAAATTTGCTCTCGACCTCTAACATCTGGTAGCGGAACCACAACCTGTCTATCAAAACGTCCAGGCCTTAACAGAGCAGGATCTAAAACGTCTGGCCTATTTGTTGCCGCAATAACTATTATTCCCTGATTCGTTTCAAAACCATCCATCTCCACCAACATTTGATTGAGTGTCTGCTCACGCTCGTCATTCCCACCACCTAAACCTGCTCCCCTCTGCCTACCTACTGCGTCTATCTCATCAATAAATATGATGCATGGAGACTGTTTCTTCGCATTCTCGAACATATCCCTTACCCGAGCAGCCCCCACTCCGACAAACATTTCCACAAAATCAGAACCAGAAATAGAGAAAAATGGAACCTTAGCTTCACCAGCAATCGCCTTGGCAAGAAGAGTTTTTCCGGTTCCAGGTGACCCTACCATTAAAACTCCTCGCGGTATCCTTCCCCCAAGTTTTTGAAATTTTGAGGGATCTCTCAAAAAATCAACTAATTCAGTCACATCTTCTTTAGCTTCATCACATCCAGCTACATCTGAAAACGTAATCGCATTATTATTCTCGTCTATCATTCTTGCTTTTGACTTGCCGAACGAAAAGGCTCCTCCTCGACCTCCCCCTTGCATCTGTCTCATGAAAAAAATCCAGACCGCTATTAAAAGGAGCATGGGAAACCAAGAAACAAATATACTCATCAACAGCGACGGCTGCTCCTCAGGTTTCGCGGAAACAATTACTCCATATTTCATGAGATCAGAAACCATCCAAAGGTCTTGCGGGGCGTTTACAACAAGCTGTCTTTCATCTGTAGTCGTCGCCCTAACGGTGCGCCCATCAACGATGGCCGATTTTATCGCACCTTGACGGGCCTCCTCCATGAACTGTGAATAAGAAACTTCTCTACTCATCCCTCTTGGTCCATCAAACTGACGGAAGATAGAGAATAGTACTAATGCGATGACCATCCATATTGCAACTTTAGATACAGTGTTGTTCAAAATAACCCCTTACTAAAAAGTGTCAAAAACATTGGATAACTATATTCCAAATAAGTTTTTAAATACACTATTATTTTAGTGTTTTTGCTATTAAATACCGCTCAGTAGAACTATTTTTTGAAGCTTCTGGTTTTCTAATCCAAACCTCCTTAAAATGTTCTCGTAAATCGGTAACGAATTTGTTACCTGTAGAACCAGTTTCAAGAATTTTAATTACCAGCGATCCTTTAGAATTAATGTTTTTTACGCTAAATTCAACAACTGCCCCAATTAGGAATGATACTTTAGCCGAATCTACCACAGCTACACCAGAAAGGTTTGGTGCCATATCTGATAAAATAAGGTCTATTTTTCTTTCGTCAAAAGCTTTTTTTAAAATAAGTTGGGTAGACGATTGGCAAAAATCTCCAATAACTTGATTAACGCTTCGTAAGTTTTTATATGGCAAAAGGTCAATACCGACAATTTTTGTATTTTCTGGATTTGTTCTCTTTTCGATGACCTGTAACCAACTTCCTGGAGCGCTTCCGATATCTAAAACAGTCTTGGCTTTTTTTAAAAAACCAAATTCTTCATCCATCTGCAGTAATTTGTAAGCAGCCCTTGATCGAAAACCATTTCTATTTGCTTCGATAACATACTTATCTTTCAGGAACTCATTAATCCATTTTCTTTTTTTTGACTTTTTCATTGGCTAGTTTACTTGCCTTCATAACTCACGGACAGTATTTGAACCTCTCTCTTTCCCGAAGGAATGGAAAACTCAGCCACATCTTCAACTCTTTTCCCTATCAGGGCCTTAGCAATTGGGCTGATGTAAGAAATTTTTCCTTCTTTAATATCTGCTTCATCTTCACCAACAATCTGATATTCAAACTCCTCATCCGATTCCAGATCGATAAATTTTACATTGACTCCAAACACTACGCGCCCATCTTTTAGTAAATCCTTAGGATTAATGATCTCAGCGGTAGAGATTTTCGCCTCAAGGTCTTGAATCCTACCCTCTAGAAGGGACTGTTTTTCTTTGGCTGCATCGTACTCCGCATTCTCTGATAAGTCTCCATGTGCTCTTGCCTCTGCAATAGCCTGAATGACCGCAGGTCTCTCTTTAGTCTTTAAGCGGTGGACTTCACTTTTTATACGGTCATAACCGATAACTGTTAGTGGAGTTTTCTTCATAATTTAATTTAATGAATCGATTTTAAATCATATACTTCAATTCTCTGTGCAGCAAGAGAAGATAACCCATCAACAGCTGCTCTGGCCCCAGCTATAGTTGTATAGGTGGTAACTGCTTCAGATAGAGCACTTGTTCTAATTGACCGAGAATCTCTAATTGCACTTTTCCGCTCTTCCACAGTATTCAATATAAAGGATATTTGACCGCTCTTAATCATGTCAACCACATGCGGTCTTCCTTCTGCAACCTTATTAACGATTTCAACAGAAATACCATTTTCTGCTATAAATTTTGCTGTTCCTCTTGTTGCAACCAAATTAAAACCAAGTTTTTTCAGTTTTTTAGCTATATTTACAGCTTGAGGCTTATCAGTGTCTCGGACGCTAAGAAAGGCTAGTTTACCTGAGATTTCTTCTGGAAAAATTATACCCGCACCAAGTTGAGACTTAATGAATGCCTCACCAAAGGTCTTTCCAACGCCCATCACCTCTCCTGTGGATTTCATTTCTGGCCCTAATATGGTGTCAACACCATAGAATTTTGAAAATGGAAACACAGCCTCCTTAACGGCAAAATATTGAGATGCTATATTGGTAGTAACATTTTGCTCATCCAAATTGACGCCCATCATGATTTTTGAAGCAATTTTAGCTAATGGCATCCCAATCGCTTTAGATACAAACGGAATAGTTCTCGATGCTCGAGGGTTAACTTCGAGAACAAAAACCTTGTTGTCCTCGACTGCGAACTGAATGTTCATTAGTCCTTGGACTTGAAGGGACTGAGCTAAAACTTTGGTTTGCCTCTCAATAGTCGAAATTATCTTATCTGATAATGAAAATGGTGGTAAGCAACATGCAGAATCTCCTGAATGTACACCAGCACGCTCAATATGCTCCATGATTCCACCGATAAAAATAGATTTCCCATCAAACAAACAATCAACATCTATTTCAATCGCATCATTGAGAAAGTGGTCTAAAAGAACAGGCGACTCATTAGAAACCTTAACAGCCTCAATAAAGTATTGAGTAAGGTCTCTCTCGTCTTGAACAACTTCCATCGCCCTTCCTCCTAAAACATAACTTGGTCTTACCAAAAGAGGAAATCCTAGCTCCCTAGCATACAACTTTGCTTCCTCTTCGGTTCTTGCGATCCTATTTGAAGGTTGAAGTAGGTTCATTTTCTTCAAAAGGTTCTGAAAACGTTCTCTATCCTCCGCCAAATCGATAAACTCAGGCTTGGTACCCAGTATATTCACCCCAAGATCCTCCAAATCCCTGGCCAATTTTAATGGAGTTTGGCCTCCGAATTGGACAATTACCCCAATGGGTTTTTCTCGCAAAATAATTTCGAAGACATCTTCTAAAGTCAACGACTCAAAATATAATCTATCTGAAGTATCATAATCAGTTGAAACTGTCTCTGGATTACAGTTGACCATAATAGTTTCATACCCTAACGAACGAAGAGCTAAAACTGAGTGAACACAACAATAGTCAAACTCTATTCCTTGTCCAATCCTATTGGGTCCACCACCCAAAATAAGTACTTTTTCGTTATTCGTGGGGTTACACTCGTCATCACTTTCATAAGTGGAATAAAAGTACGAAGTTTTTGAATCGAATTCACCTGCACACGTGTCTACCCTTTTAAAAACGGGATTAACACTAAAACCATGACGTACTTTTCTTACCTGGTTCTCCGTAACATCCAGAACCCTCGCCAGCCGTGCATCTGAGAAACCTTTTTGTTTTAGCTCTAACATTAGTTCACTATCAACATCGGCTAATACCATCCCTTTTAAGGCCTCTTCTATTTCTACCAGCTCTTGGATTTGAACCAAGAACCATTTATCAATCTTCGTGGCATCATATACATCTTCTAAACTAAATTTTCTTCGGAAAGCATCCGCAACGAATAAAAATCGATTTGAGCTAGGTTCGGATAAGAGATTTTTTAGCTCATCTATTTGGGAACTTGTTTCACACATTCCATCGATACCAGTTTCCAAACCCCTAATTGCTTTCTGGAAACTTTCTTGGAAGGTTCTACCTATCGCCATTACTTCTCCAACTGACTTCATTTGTGTTGTTAATCTGTCCTCCGCAAGGGGAAACTTCTCAAACGCAAATCGGGGAATTTTTGTCACCACATAATCAATTGTCGGTTCGAAAGAACACGGAATAATTCCTCCAGTAACTTCATTCTTTAATTCATTTAAGCAGTAACCTACCGCCAACTTTGCAGCAATTTTTGCAATTGGAAAACCAGTTGCTTTCGATGCCAATGCCGAAGATCTAGAAACACGGGGATTCATTTCCACAACAATCATTCGTCCATCCACAGGGTTTACAGCAAACTGAACATTAGACCCTCCTGTATCAACTCCAACCTTTCTTAAAATTTCAATTGAGGCACTTCGCATTGCCTGATATTCTTTATCTGTTAATGTTTGCGCTGGGGCTACTGTAATAGAGTCACCCGTATGCACACCCATCGGGTCGAAATTTTCAATTGAGCAAACTATAATGCAATTGTCTCTTTTATCTCTAACCACCTCCATCTCAAATTCTTTCCAACCTATCAGAGACTCCTCAATCAACAACTGTTTTACAGGAGAAGCCTCTAATCCTTGCCTGCAAATAAGCTCAAACTCCTGCCCATTGTAAGCGATCCCACCTCCGCTACCTCCCAGTGTAAAACTAGGACGAACCACAATTGGAAAACCAGAACCTCCTGTAAGCTTTGCTATTTGACCCCTCACGGATAAAGCTTCTTCGATAGAGTGCGCTAATCCAGACCTTGCAGTTTTTAAACCGAGTTCATTCATAGCGATTTTGAATTTGCTTCTATCCTCCGCAATCTCAATAGAACTTTGTTTAGCTCCTATCAATTCGACACCGTATTTTTCTAAAGACCCATTTTCAGCAAGTTTAAGAGCAAGATTAAGTGCTGTTTGCCCGCCCATTGTGGCTAATAACGCGTCCGGTCTTTCAATATTTAATATTTTGTCCAAAACCATTTCATTTAGGGGTTCAATATACACAGCATCAGCCATATCTGGATCAGTCATAATTGTCGCTGGATTGCTATTAACCAAAACAACACTAAAACCCTCTTCTTTTAAAGCTTTACAAGCTTGAACACCCGAATAGTCGAACTCGCAGGCCTGCCCAATAACAATTGGACCAGCTCCAACGATGAGAATTTTTTTTATATCGTTTCTAAGAGGCATTAGCTAACTTTCATTAATTCAATTTCCCTAGGTTAAACACTATTTTCTACGCTAAATAAGAAATCTGAAAAAACTTCCGAAATATCTGTCGGACCAGGACAACCCTCAGGATGACCTTGAAAAGCGAAAATGTTTGAGTTTTTTAATTTAAAACCCTGTATCGTTCCATCAAAAAGAGAAGAGTGGGTAATTTCTACTTTTGAATTCAACCCTTCCTGATCAACAACGAAGCCATGGTTTTGAGATGTAATAAAAATATTTCCATTTTTCAAATTCTCAACGGGATGATTTGCACCATGATGACCAACTGTCATCTTCTTAATTCCTAGTCCCAGTGCTAAACCGATAATTTGATGACCTAAACATATTCCCAAAGTTGGCAAATTTTCCTCGATGGCAAGCCTAGCTACCTCAATGGCATTTTCACACGGTTCTGGATCTCCTGGACCGTTTGAAATGACTAGCCCATCTGGATTGAGTTCTTTGATCACCGTAAAAGTAGAATTGCTAGGTACAACATTTACCAGAAACCCTAATCTTTTTAAATTTATTATGATATTTTTCTTTACGCCAAGATCCACTACTACGACCTTTAGTGGTTTTTTTGGTTGAGATTTTTTTGAGCTTGAAATCCAATTATCGTCTTCAGGTAGTGCGAATCCGCTAACTTTTTCAGCAACATTTTTGCCTGATATACCTTCAAAACTATCTAACGCAGAACGTGCCTCACGTTTTGCTTCTTCAAGGTCGGAATCATTTTTTAAAAAACTAGAGACTATCGCTCCATTCTGAGAACCTCTTCCTCGTAAATGCAACGTTAATTTTCTCGTATCAATCTTATCAATGCCAACAATTTTGTTTCTCTTCAAAAAACACTGGAGTGACTCCATACCTCTGTGATTGGAAAATGTTTCTGATATTTGTTTTATTATTAGCCCAGATAGATGCGGTTTTATCGACTCCATGTCTGTGTCATTACAACCAACATTTCCTATATGGGGATATGTTAACGTTACTAACTGATTGCAGTAGCTTGGATCAGTAATGATTTCTTGATAACCCGTCATAGCAGTGTTAAACACTACTTCTCCAACACTTACGTCATCATAACCGATTGACCTTCCGAAAAAAGTCATGCCATCGTCCAGAACTAACACAGCTTTTTTTTGCCCTTTAAAATCGTCTGAAACGCCTATTAATTCACTAATATTCAAAAATTCCTCCGATAACATATTTTGTGACAACCATAATTACAAGTCATACAACTGAGAAAAAAAGTGTTACTACGCAAGCCTGCCCAAACAACCAAGCTATCGTTCTTAACGTGGAAAAGTTTAAGACATAAAAACCAATGTAAAGCACTCTGAAAAAAATAAAAAGAACTGAAAATGTGTTAACAAAGTCTGTATCACTTGGTCCATGAATTAAAGTCAGTATTATCGAAACGGAAAACCAAACAAAAGACTCCCAAGAATTAAGCTGAGCCGCGTTAGCTCTCTCTCTATACCCCCCCTGATTGCCTAACCATTTCCTTGGGTTGCTGTTATCATAGCTTTTGTCTGTTTTTGAAATTCCAGCACAAACAATGGGTAAAAAGCCAGCAACGAACAAGCACCAGAAAGATATCAAATCCATGGTTTAACTACCCCTCTTTCGTTCTCTCATAGCCTGAGCAATAGTTCCTAAATCTGTGTATTCTAACTCACCACCAAATGGAACTCCTTTAGCTAATCTCGCAACCTTCTTTCTTTTACTGGAGTTTTTTTGAAGTAAAAGAGACTCTATTGCTTGAGCTGTCGCTTCTCCCTCTGCAGTAAAATTTGTTGCAATAATTATTTCGATAACTTCATCTTTTTCAACTCTGGTCAACAAACTCTCAAAAGCCAACTCTTTGGGCCCTACTCCGTCAATAAACGATATTCTTCCCATTAGAACAAAATAGAATCCATTGAAAGAATGGGATTGTTCTATCATTAACATATCAGCAGGCGACTCAACCACACAAACCTGAGAAGGATCTCTAGTTTCATTAGAACAGATGTCACAAGTTGACCTTTCACTTAAGGTATTACACAATTTACAGTTCTTAATTTTGGTTAATGCTTCTGTTAAGTGAGTAGCTAAATTAAACGCGGTTTCTCTATCAAACTGCAAAAGATAAAAGGCGTTTCTTTGAGCGGTTTTTGGTCCTACCCCAGGCAGCTTTGCAAATGCTTCTGTAAGGGAATTGAAACAATCTGGCATATAGTTAATCTGGCTCATATTTTCCTTTTTTCACATCCCTGGTAATGATATTCCAGCTGTAACCGCACCCAACTTGTCATCTGATATTTTTTTTGCCTTACTCAACGCATCGTTTGTTGCAATTTTAATTAAATCTTGTAGCAGTTCTAGTTCTTCTTCCTCCCCTACGTTCAGGCTTGAATCAATGTCTACCATTTTGACAATATTAGAACAAGATACAGTAACCTTGACTTTTCCTGACGCCGATTCTCCCGTGATCAATAAATTCCCTAATTCCTCTTGCACTTTAGCCATGTCTTGTTGCATTTTTTGTGCTTGCTTCATCATATTACCAAGTTTGCCTTTTAACAAATCAGTTCCTTTCCTTTTTATTTAATTTAGTACTGTCTATCGTTATTTTTGCGTCAAATTTCTCCAGAAACTCTTTGACTACCTTTGATTCTTTAATGATTTTTGAAGCTTTTAAGTTAGATTTTTTTTCGATATCACCTTCTATTTTAGCAAGGGTTTCCCCTTTATCTAACTTTGATTCTACTTTTATTTCAATTCTACGGTTTAGTCTATTCGATAAAAAATCTTCTGCCTTTTTTCTAATACCGTTATCAGAAAAGAATAAGTTGTCTAATGCTAGCAAGAGAATCGAGCCGTTATTATTGTGGACGATTTTTAATAACTCTGCCTGCCAAAAAAATTGTTTTACTAAGCCTTTTAATTCAAGTTTTTTTATAAACATTGGCCACTTAGCTGGCTGGACTTCAGAAAATAAGTTTACAAGGTCGCTATTTTGTTGATCATTTTTTTTTTTTTTGGTTTAACTCTTCAGACAAAAGGTCTGTTTTTAATTCTTTTTTACCCTGGCTTTTGAGTGTTTCCTTTGTTTTGTTCTGGTCATGAAGATAAGTTCCACCGTTTTTATCAGGGATAAAAGCAAAAATTCGAAGGATTGTCATTTCAAGTCCAACAAATTCATCTGGTGCAAGATGTAAATCTCTCTTTCCAAGAGTACAAATCTGATAAAAAAGATTAGCTTGAGTTTCATCGATAGCAAACGAGCCAAAACGGTTATTATCGGGACTCCTGTTACAATTACGTAACACACGATCCTTACAAATTTCATGAAAAAAAGACGCTAATTGATCAAGAACTCTTGCCGAAGATGCTCCACTTTCATTTATTTTGTGAACAACTTCAAATGCATCACTGCAATTATCTTCCCCTACAGTGACTAGCAATTCTGTCAATAGCTCTTCAGATACAAAGCCTAACATTTTTGACACCATGTCTCGACCTACTGGGTTTTGACCAGAAATTGCAACTGCCTGCTCGGCTAACGACAAAGCGTCCCTTAAACTCCCCCCAGATGCTTTCGTAATTAATTCAATTGCTTTTTCTTCTGGTTTTACATGGTTAGCCTCCAAAACTTGTGTTAAGTGGTTTTCAATTTTTTTTCTAGGAATATTTTGTAAGTTAAACTTTATACAGCGGGAAACAATGGTTTTAGGTAATTTGGATAACTCGGTAGTTGCAAGTATAAAAACGGTGTGGCTTGGAGGTTCCTCCAAGGTTTTCAGCATCGAATTGAATGCATGGATGCTTAACATATGCACTTCGTCAATAATGACAACTTTTTTCCTCCCCATCGAGGGTGGATAACGAATTTGGTCAAATAATACCTGAACTTCTTCTACCCCTCTATTAGAGGCAGCATCCAGCTCAATTACATCAATATGGTTTCCCCTTTCAATGCTTAGACATTGTTCACATGTTCCGCAACAATCTCCATCCTCTGGTTTTAAACAATTAAGTGCCTTTGCAATCAGTCGTGCCAGGGTAGTTTTACCAACACCTCGTCCCCCAGTAAACAGGTATGAGTGGTGCATCCGGTCATGGCTGACAGAGTTGATGAGCGCCCTTGTTACTAACTCCTGCCCAACCACATTAGAAAACTTTTTCGGTCTTAACGACCTGGCTAATGCTTGATAAGCGATATTACCTCCGAATTATTAAAATGCGAGTCACTTAAATACACTTGCTATCAAACGCTTTGGCTGCTTCGTTCCCGACCTGACCAGATTGACATTATCTACCAATGTACTGTGACTCGCCTTCCCATTTTAACAACTCATTTTGTTTTTTTTTGGGTTTTGTATTGAAAAGAAAAAAATAGTTTGAGACAATTAGGAAGGTAAAAAGCTTATAAATACCTAAAACGAACTAGAAAGTTTAAAATCCCTTTCCCTACAAATGACTGATTTAGTAACAACCGTATCCGATAAAAACTTTGACAACGAGGTAATTGAAAGTAATGTGCCAGTTGTCGTCGACTTTTGGGCTGAATGGTGTGGCCCATGCAAATCAATAGCTCCCATAGTTCAAGAACTGGCCTCAGATTATCAGGGAAAGGTTAAGATTTGTAAACTCAATATTGATGAAAGCCCTGATACGCCGACCAAGTTTAGTATCAGAGGAATCCCTACACTTTTGCTGTTCAAAAATGGAGCGGTTGTTTCTCAAAAAGTTGGAGCTGCAGCAAAATCGCAACTTAGCGCATGGATAGATAGCAATATTTAAATAGCGCTTGTTAACCACCCTAATAAAAAAATAATTTATGTCATGTACTTATCCGAATTAAAAGCATTACCGGTAACCAAACTCGTAGAATTAGCAAGGTCTCTGGATATTGAAACGGCGAGCAGGTTACGCAAACAAGAATTAATGTTTGCGGTGCTTAAACGTAAAGCAAAAGGGGGTGAACAAATTTTTGGCGATGGTGTTTTGGAGGTTTTACCTGACGGGTTTGGATTCCTTCGGTCGCCCGAAGCATCTTACATGGCTAGCACGGATGATATTTACTTATCACCCTCCCAAATCAGAAGATTTAACTTACACACTGGTGACGAAATAGAGGGAGAAGTAAGAACTCCAAAAGACGGAGAAAGATACTTCGCTTTGGTAAAAGTTGACCAGATCAATTCGAGCCCTCCTGATGCTTCAAAAAACAAAATTCTTTTTGAAAACCTAACACCGCTTTTTCCTAACAGTCCTATACAACTCGAAAGAGATATGAGAGGTGAGGAAAACATTACTGGCAGAATAATAGATATGGTCGCTCCAATTGGAAAGGGTCAACGAGGATTACTGGTTGCGTCACCAAAAAGCGGAAAAACGGTTATGATGCAACACATTGCCCACTCTATAACAGCCAATCACCCTGAGATTAAGCTCATTGTTTTACTTATCGATGAGAGACCTGAAGAAGTTACTGAAATGCAAAGATCAGTTAGGGGTGAAGTTGTTGCCTCCACTTTTGATGAACCTGCCGCGAGGCATGTTCAGGTGGCTGAAATGGTAATTGAAAAGGCTAAAAGGTTGGTCGAGCATAAAAAAGACGTCGTCATTTTGTTGGACTCCATCACGAGACTTGCTAGGGCTTACAATACCGTGGTTCCAACCTCTGGGAAAGTTTTGACTGGAGGAGTTGATGCTAATGCTCTTCACAGACCGAAAAGGTTTTTTGGTGCAGCAAGAAATGTTGAGGAAGGAGGTTCCCTTACTATTATTGCAACCGCGCTTATAGAAACTGGTAGCCGAATGGACGAAGTGATTTATGAAGAGTTTAAGGGTACAGGTAATATGGAGGTGCATTTAGAGAGGCGACTTGCTGAGAAAAGAGTTTACCCATCGATTAATATCAACCGTTCGGGGACAAGAAAAGAAGAGCTCCTAATAAAGCCTGACTTATTGCAAAAAATTTGGATTCTGCGTAAACTCTTGCATGATATGGACGAGTCTCAGGCCATCGAGTTTTTATTAGATAAAATTCGCCAAACGAAAAATAATGGTGAGTTTTTTGATTTAATGAAGAAAAGTGGTTAATCAATTTACAAAGGTTTTTGATGAAGAAAGATATACATCCCAACTATAGAGAAGTGGTTTTTCTGGACGTTTCAATCGACTACAGTTTTATGACAAAGTCCACGGTTAGAACAAGCGACACCATTAAATGGAAGGATGGGAAGGACTATCCTCTATATAAACTTGATACCAGTTCTGAATCTCACCCGTTTTACACTGGAACCCAAAAAATGGTTGATACGGCGGGTCGTGTGGAAAAATTTAGACAAAAATTCGGATCAAAAAAGGGTACCAAAACTCAACCGAAAAACTAAAGATACAGTTGAAACTTTGGTTAGTTTAGTTGGATAAAAAAGATAAACTGAACAGACTGGTATCTTTAGCAGGTGAAGGTAGGCAACCATCGGGACTTGTGGCTTCCTCAGCAGAAAGAGTTCCTAAGATATTTTTACTTTTCATAATAATTAGTATTTTAGGATTTGGTCTAATTAATCGGGATCCGTGGAGGGGTCCCGATCTTTTTGGCTCAGCGATTATAAATCTCTGCATTGATGCTTTTAGTAAGCATAACCACACGGCCTGTATCGTACCGAATATTAATGGAGTTATTGTCAACGGAGAGTTCCCTCTTTTTTTCTTGATCGCTTCAAGCGTTATATATTGGCTAGACTGTTTTTACCAACTTCTTTTTCAAAATAATATGCCAGCAGCTTATTTTGATGACCTTAGTAGAATTCTCCAAAACCTTTTTGTAGTTTCAGGATTGTTTTTTTTGTTTAGTGGAACAAAAAAACTTGCCTTACGACGTGAATCAAAACCAATGGACCCGCTCGGAATAGGTCCAGATGCACAGATTTTTAGCTCTAATTTAGCTGCATGCTCGGTTCTTCTAGCTTTATCTTGCTTAGGCATGGTCTCACGATGGCATGAAGTAGGTAGCGACGGCCTATCATTTTTTCTGCAGACCGTTTGCTTTTTCGCTCTATGTCAGAGCCCCGAGAAGCCGAATGAAAGTGCTGTAGTATTTAGTTTGGGTCTTTTTGGTTTAATGGCAGGGACTAGCTTACATATTTCAATGTCCTACTTTATTACTTGTATTTTTATTTTTTTTCATATCTACCCCTGGACTTTAGTTAGAAAAACTTTTTTATTACAAGTTATTGGATATTTAATATTGCTTTCACTTACCACTTATTTGCTTGCTTTTTCAAAACATGAACAAATATTAATTGAGTGGATTTCTGGTCAACTTCAAATTTTTGAATTTAGACCGCTTTTTATACTAAAAACATGGCTATGGACATGGTGGCCAGTTTGGCCTATTTGTCTAATGATTTTCATTAATGTTTTGAAGTTTAAAAACTTTAATCAACCTCATCTAAAGTTTTTACTGACACTTTTTATCGTTCAATCTCTTTTCCCTCTTTTCGGTTTACTTTTTGAAAGAGGAACAATTTTTGTTCCGTTAATACCGCTTGCAGTTATAGGGGCCTTCGGTTTATTATTTTTGCCCAAAACACTAGCTAACCTTATTGATTGGTTCGCTTTAACAATCTTTACATTTTTAATTACAATAATCTGGTTATATTGGATAGGGCTCCACACCGGAATCCCAGCGAATATTTACCAAAACATTTTAAAAGCAGCACCTGGGGTAGTCACTGATTTAAACACAAACCAGTTTCTGGTCGGTGTTATTGTTACGTGCTGCTGGGTTTATTTAATTTTATGGAGGCTGAAATTTGTTGAACCCAATATATGGCGACCTGTTGTTTTAAGTGCTGGAGGATTAGCTGCCTCTTGGGCTCTACTTATTTCCCTTTGGGGTTCTGCTTTAAATATAAACAGGGGGTACCACGATATTAAACTTTTTATCGGTAACAGCAAACCTTCCATCGGTATTAGCAGCACTTTGTGTATATTCAAAAATGATTTAAAGTTATCTGCAATTATAGCCTCTTACACTAACCTAACCCCACTAGGTATTTCTGAGCTAAGCTACGCTAGTAGAACCTGCCAATATTTTTTAACTAGAGGCAAACAGCATCAAAATGCAGTCAGTGATGATAAAAATTGGAAGGCTATTGACACAATATTTAGAAAACCAGATACCAGACGGAGGGAACCATACACCATCTTCATGAAAAACTAGCCATCCATAAAAAAATTCTTTCTATAAAACTTAAGCTCTCCTATTGACTCCACAGTATCGGCCATTGCAGTATGTGCTCCTTTTTTTGTAAAATTTTTCACTGTTTTTGGCTTCCATCGTTTGCATAACTCTTTTACCGTACTTACGTCGATATTTCTATAACTAAAGTATGCATCTAACTTTGGCATGTAGAGACGCAGAAATCTTCTATCCTGGTGGATGGAGTTACCGCATAGTGGAGATATTTTCGCTGGTACAAAAGTTTCTAAATATTTAAGGAGGGTTTCCTCAACCATATTCTCGGAAAAAGAAGACTGCTTGACTTTTTCAATTAACCCGCTTTTTTTATGGGTTGTTTTATTCCAATCGTCCATTTTATCTAGAAAATAATCAGCCTGTTTTAAGACAAACTCTTTACCTTCATCTAGTGGATCTAAGTTTTTATCAGTAACGATTACGGCAATTTCAAGAATTCTACATGTATTTGGATTTAATCCACTCATCTCCATGTCTAACCATACTAAATTGCTCCTCTGATCGTCCTCTGTTTGTTTTTTCCTTATAACTTCCATAATTTTTAAAATTTCTATTAATTTTTTGTTTAAAACTTTAATATTAGAACATAAAGGAAAGTTATCTTGAATAAATCCCAGCATAGAGTTTTAAAAAAAAATCAAAATACGCTTTTACTTGGTCCAACAATCGAACTAGATAAGCAAAGTATAAGAAAAGCCTCGAGTTTTATTGCCTTAAATGACTTAGTTGAAATAACTAAGTCTGAAAACCGAAACACTATAAAAGTTCTTAAGCGCAAAAATTGCTTATACAGGATTGAACAATCTAAAAAAATTATAGTGGCAAACGTCGATCATTTGTTCCTTGTTGTTACTAATTATCCTCCGTTCAACCTACTAACGAATGCTAATATTTTAGCCAGGGCAGCGAATGAGAGAATAAATACTACCATCATCGTAAACAAAACAGACCTAGTTCAAACAGACAATAACTTTATAAAAAACGTTACCAGTTTGATACCATGCAAAAACTCTGTGCAGAGTTGGAACCCCAAGATTCTAAGGTGCTCGTTACATGATGAACCTTCTTTGATAGCTCTAAAAACAAAGATATCAAGGATACATGACAAGAGCATTAATAAAGAAACTGCTTTTGTCCTTATCGGACAATCAGGAGTTGGTAAAAGCTCAATATTTAACTATTTGACTAACACAACTCTACAACCCACCAGCGAGATTTCTGCAAAGTATAAAAAGGGAAAGCACACAACAACTTCCTCAACGTCTTATAAACACAATTTTAACAATACTTCAGACAGGGCAATTTATATAATAGATACCCCTGGAATTGAAAACTTTGGGATTAGAGACCTAAACATTGAAAATATAAGAGTGTGTTTTCCTGAGTGGCTGTCTCTACAAAAACATTATGGGGCATGTAAATTCACCAACTGCAAACATTTAGAGGAACCAGGTTGCACAGTTAGAAATATGACAGAAAAAACCGAACTATTACCAGTAAAAGCGCGGGAGACATTATCTAAAAGGCTCAACCTCTGGGAAATTCTTCTTGCCTACTTTAATAGAAAACGTTCAAAACGTAACCAAAACTCACCAAAGTAAGAATTACAATCCACAAAATCAAGGACCTCCACATTAATCCTACTGCTACTTTCATTGAATTAACATCTGGTTCTGGTAAATCTAATTTGGTAACCTCCTCCTCAAAGGTATCAAGTTGTTTATCCCCAGAAATTGCGGTTGGAATGGATAAAGACAACATCATTGCTCCTTCTCCAGCTGCTAATATGAACGCGTCAGTGTTCAAAGAACTATTTTTGTCTGAGGATTGACTTGAATAGTACCGGCCCATAGCATAAGCATCTTCAAAATTTCCGACAACAGCAAACACTAAAGAGGTAGCCCTTGATGGTAACCAGTCAATCCAAAAAAATGCCCTGTCGGCAATTTCAGAAAATGCATCAGTATCACTTTTTTCTGAAATTTCGTTTAAATCGTCTGTCAAAATTTCCTTTTCGGAACAATCCAGTTTTTCTCCGTTTTTACTTTGGTTAAAGCGAAATGTCTCTTGTTGAGTTATCATCGCAAATTTATATAAAACTAGTCCAACTGGTCCTGGCAAAAAGCATAGCCAAAAAACGGGTCCAAAAAGATTTCTATGGAGTGAAGTTACAACCAGTTTTATGGTTTCTCTTGCTATTTGTTGAGTATTTCCGTTAATAACTACATCGTGCAGAACCTCATCTTTTTTTACAGAAGATGCCCAGTTTCCCAATGCGGACCTGGCTAGCTCGATATCACCATTTTTTAGATGTTTACTTATATTTACAAACTTATTCAAATATCTTTTGAATCCAAGATTAAAGAACAATATACCTATAAAAAAAACAAACCCCAAAACGGGGTGAACGAAAACAACCAATGTCCAAAGAAGCCATATAACAAAAATACACAAAAAAAGTATCAGTAACCATGAAATAATCGCTATATTTTTACTACCAGTATCAAACTTTCCATAAAACCAGACANCNACCCTCTCCCCATACTTTTGTAAATAATCCTCCGTAGGAGTAAAAAAGAACTCTAGTAANAAAGTAATAAANAGACTAATTAATANCATAGTTTATGAAAAATAAACTTACGATAATAANTCTNANGAATGCTACTAATTTTTATCCCCTTCTTTCTTCACCTTGTTTGTAGCTGGAAGCTTTTCCTTTATCCTTGCAGCTTTACCAGACCTGTNTCTNANATAAAAAAGCTTNGACCTTCTNACATCACCGCGCCTCAAAACTTCAATTTTTGATATTAGAGGTGAAAAAAGCTGAAAAGTACGCTCAACGCCGACTCCCGAAGAGATTTTTCTNACAATAAACGATGAATTTAGCCCTCTATTTCTTCTTCCTAATACAACNCCTTCNAAAGCCTGTACACGTTTTCTCTCGCCTTCAATTACATTAACGCTTACCCTAACGGTGTCTCCCGAGGAAAAATTAGGTATTTCAACCTTGTGGTTTGCAATGTCNTTACTTTCTAACTCTTGAACTNTATTCATAATTTTNCCCTTACACTTTTTAACTATTTTTTATTTTGCTCTACCACAACTCTAACTTCCTCAAGAGAAACNTCTCCCAGTCTCAGACAGCGCTCTAGCAANTCTGGTCGATANTTTGCAGTNCTTTCGATTGCCTTCNTTCGTCTCCATTTGCTAATGGCACCNTGGTCACCATTTAAAAGAACTTCTGGTACGCGAAGTGACTCGACGACCTCTGGNCGNCCNTACTGNGGATATTGTAGCATTCCTTTCATAAAAGAATCGTTTAATGCTGAATCCNCGTTGCCCAATACNCCTGGAAGTCTCCTTATAANACTGTCCATAAATACCATCGCTGCCAATTCACCGCCTGATAATATTAAATCTCCGACACTTAAAACATCNTCAACGTAGGTTTCTATAAATCTTTCATCTACACCCTCNTATCGACCACANATNAGACANTGGGTNTCAACGTTTGTTCTGTCTNTAACTATAGCTTCAATCATTTGCTGATCAATTTGCTTTCCATGAGGAGCAAAATAAATAACATTTATTTTTNTATTGANGTTTTTTTTCGCAACAGTTTCTACCGCTTTTTTTAATGGTTTAGCTTGTAACACCATTCCAGGCCCTCCCCCGTATGGCCTAGAATCAACAGTTTTCTGCTCNTCATCGGAAAAATCTCTCAAATTTTGACATAAAACCTCTACAATCTTTGAGTTGATTGCTTTNCCAGACACNCCATATTTACAAAACCCGTCAAAAATTTCTGGAAAAATCGTTATAGGAATAAATTTCATGATTTTTGNAANCCCTCTACCAGTCGCTTTCCCAATCTACNANNATTATTTTCTTAACATTGTCAATTTTTTTTACGTAATTAGGTACATTNGGAATTATAGTTANATCTGTTTTTAAGAAACTNTGAAAGGCAGACCCTTCGATAAATTTAACAAAACCAAGATCAATACCACGCAAGCTTCTTACCTTAAACCCAAGNANTAATTGCTCNTNTTGAAAANCCTGCAATATTGAAGATGNTTTATCCAGAAATATGTNACTGNAAGATGCNAGGAATTCAGATTGAACTCTATTTGCCACCTCATNAAATTNAAAAAAAATNACCGNATTTGATATTTTTAAATTTGAAATAGTTACCTCGTACAATTTNCCGCTTACTTCAAAGTAGACNTTTTCACCGAAAAAAGTGCTGGNATCTTTTANATTTGAAAAAAAACGAGCNGNAAGNNCNGTTNTTACTCTNANTTCACCCNTTAACCCCCTAGGCGAAGCANTNCTNCTTAACCGAAAAAGGGANGAGATTTTTTTTTTACTNACAACTANTCTCTGNTCTTGNCTTCGATTTGAACATANACCAAACTTATGCANCCTCCTTTGNAGNAAAAGGGAATCTTGCCCTTTAAGACTNAGCTGCAACCTTTTCTTTTGNTGATTNATCANTTAANCCATTGTTTCCAATGGTATTTTTTNAGAACTGTTTTACTAGCCGGGTAACGGTATCACTCATCTTTGCTCCNTTACCGACCCAATAATTAACNCTGTTTGNNTCTATTTTAAGCCTGTTTTCAATTCCNGCAGCATTTTCGATAGGATTATAGAANCCTAACCTCTCTATAAANCTGCCATCTCTTTTAAACCTAGAATCTGTTGCTACAATATGATAGAAAGGTTTTTTATGNGACCCNCCTCTTGNTAATCTTATTACAACCATANTTTATTCTCAAAAATACAAAANTATACCGTTATGTTCTCACCATGCCAAGCAATATTTAGGAAAAATACTATACNAATNNGCTTNTTAAACTTACNGTTTTTAATNNTGCTNTTAATTTCGCTAAGCTCAGCGGCGACTGCTACANGTAACCAACTNAGTCCNCTGGCTAAAAAACAAGTANAGGANTTTGTGAATACTTTACAANAAAAACACTCTTTAAATAAGTCCAAGTATATGAATTTATTGAGAAATATATCAATCCAATCCAAGGCTCTTAACTTGGTTAAACCAGGTAAAGAAAAATCTCAGAGAAAAAAAAGTTGGGACGAATATCGCAAAAATTTTATAAACCGAGAAAACATTAGACATGGTAAAAAATTCCTACAAACACATAAATCGATCTTCAAGAAAAGCTACGAACAGTTTGGCATTCCATCAAGCATCATAGCTGCAATCATCGGCGTTGAAACAAAATTTGGTAAATATCAAGGGACATATCCAGTTCTCGATACGCTTGCTACTTTAGCCTTTGAGAATAGTGGTAGGAAACCTTTTTTTAAAAAGGAACTTGAAAATTTAATTTTATTGTCTCTCGAACAAAAATTCAGAATAAAAAAACTGAAAAGTTCGTATGCTGGTGCTTTGGGTATTCCTCAATTCATGCCAAGTAGCTGGCGTGAATTTGCCATTGATTTCAATAAAGATGGAAAAACTGACCTAATAAATAGTTATGACGATGCAATTGGCTCCATTGCTAATTATTTAATCCAACATGGCTGGAAACATGGTATTGCTACTCATAGCAAGTTAGTAAAAGCCCCATCTTTAAAACCTGAAAAATTTTTTACTTATAGATTAAAAGCAGAATTTCGATTGGAGGAACTCTTAGCCGTTGGTTTGAGAGAAGACAATGTTATTTTATCGCCCCATCAAAGAGTTAGTGTAATTGACCTTGAATTAAAAAATAAAAATAAAGTATTTTGGTTAGCTACGGATAATTTTTTTGCAATTACAATGTATAACAGAAGTTACATGTATGCCGCAGCTGTTGTGGAGCTTGCACAATCACTGGAGAGACAAAAACTCTAATCAGTTTTTCTCTTTATTGACATCTTTTGATTGATGATTTCAAACAGCGCCACCCCAGAAGCTACAGATACATTTAAACTTTCAAGCTCCCCAAACATCGGGACACAAATCAACTCATCACAAACGTCCTTGGTTAGTTTCCTAAGCCCCTTGCCTTCTCCTCCAAGGACTATAGCAACAGGAAAAGCAAAGTTTGTTGAAAATAGACTATTCTGTGCTTCTGAAGCCAATCCATACACGAAGTAACCCAAATCTTGTAACTGATAAATTGTTCTAGAAAGATTCTTAACTCTTACATAAAATACAGTGTCGGTTGCTCCGCAAGAAGTTCTCGCAACTAAATCGTTTATTGGGGCAGAGTTATCCATGGGGGCGATTATTCCGCCAAAACCAGTTGCGTCTACATTTCTGAAAATCGCTCCTAAATTTCTAGGGTCCGTAATGCCATCCANAATAACTANAGGNGGGTATTCTAATCCTTGCTTACTAAAGAGAGNNAAAAANTCCTCAAGGTTATTAGGCNTCTCAAGTTCACTTGCGATCGCNATACAACCGTTATTTTTTTTNTTTTTAGAGATTTTTTCTAGCTCGTTTTTTGANCTTTTTTTNACGAGGACATTATTTTTTTTTGCGGTTTCCAAAACCTTGTTGACCCGATTATCGACCCTCGACTCGCTAATTAATATCTCACTAATTGAACTAGGACAAGTTTTAAGCCTTGATAAAACAGCATGAAATCCTATCAATACCATATTTTTCCTATAAAAATCATCAAGATCTTATGTCTGGTTTTAAGTTTTTTACTGATTTTTGTTTTCTTTTTTTTCCTTTTAAAAAACTATTGGTTTTTCCACTAATCTGTTCTTGCCTACCTAATAGAGCAAATTGAATTCGTCTATTATCAATATCAACCCTCATTAATTGAACTAAAACTCGATCATATAACTTAAAACGCTTTCCTGTTCTTTCCCCTCTTAATTCATGCGATGTGCTTATAAATTGAAAGAATTCTTGCCCTAACTCTGAAATATGAATAAGACCCTCTACAAAGAGATCATCGAGAGTTATGAAGAGCCCAAATGGCACAACACTCGTAACAACACCTCGCATTTGTTCACCAACTCTTTGTTGCATAAACTGACATTTTAAGAATGATATGACATCTCTAGATGCCTCCTCGGCCCTTCTCTCAGTAAAGGATGTCCTCTCTCCTAATACAACCCAAGAAGAGTCTTCTCTTCTTGTATATTTAAAGTCACTACTTGGTTTGAAGTCTTCACCATACAAAATCGACTTTATTACTCTATGGACTATCAAATCAGGATATCTCCTTATGGGTGACGTAAAGTGGGTATAATTTTCCAATGCAAGAGCAAAATGACCAATATTTTCTGGGGAATAACATGCTTGCCTCATGGTTCTTAAAGTCAAGCTTTGCAGTATTTGTGAATCTAATCTTTTTTTTACGCTCTCCAAAAGCTTACTTACATCACACGATTTAACGGGTGACTCAAAATCCCAGTTTACACCCTGAGTTTTAAGGTATACCTGTAAATTATTTAGCTTATCCTCTTCAGGTTCCTCGTGTATTCTGTAAAGAGAATCTCTCTTGTTAACTGAGATAAAATGAGCAGCGCATTTATTGGCTGCGATCATACATTCTTCAATTATCTTATGAGCGTCAGTTCTTCTTGTCGCGGAAATGTCCTCTATTTGGCCGTTGTTGTCTAATTTAATGGATGCCTCAACTGTTTCGAATTCTAAGGCTCCTCTTTGTTTTCGATTCCTTAAAAAAGAGTGGTATGCAGAATATGCAGAAAATATTGAATCTATGAGNAGTTTATCTCCAACACCTTTAAAAGCTTCAATATCTCGAGTTCTAATAATTTCCCATAATTGTTCGTAGGTAAATCTTGCTCGCGATCGAATATTCGCCTCATAAAACTGATATCCCTTTATTTCTCCGTCTGCATCAATTACCATATCACAGACCAAAACTTTCCTTTTTTCACCTGGCAAGATAGAACAAAGCTTGTTTGAGAGAAATTCAGGAATCATNGGAATAACAGTTCTTGGGAAATAAACAGAAGTTCCTCTAAGAAAAGCTTCTTTATCCACTGCATCATCAGGTTTTACGAAATGGCTCACATCGGCGATAGCCACAAGNACTCTCCATGAATCTCGGCCGTNACTCNCCGCATAAATAGCATCATCGAAGTCTTTTGCATCTGCACCGTCTACTGTAAAAAAACTTATATCAGTAAGNTCAGTTCTGAGAGGNTCTTGATTAGNTAAACATTTACNATCAATCAAAGATTGTTGATCNTAAACNTCTTTTGAAAACTTATATGGTATTTTAAACTTCCTTATCGCGATACTAGTTTCGATACCAGGATCATCTATATTGCCGATTATTTCGATTACCTTGCCGATAGGAGGTGTAACTTTTGTAGGGGGATCCACAAGATGAATGAGTACTACTTGACCAACCTTAGCGTTATTTAAATCATCTTTGGGAATAACGATGTCATGCTTAATTCTCTTTTCCTCAGGAACTACGAGGTAAATTCCTTGCTCGATGACTAAACGCCCAACCAACTCAGTATTTGCTCTATCTAATATTTCGGTAATTGAACCCTCTACTTTATTTTTATTCTTTGGGGTAAATACCTTTACAATCACTCTGTCACCGTGCATNACTTTTAACATTTCGGTTGGCGGCAAGTAAACATCATCTTTTCCATCCTCTGACCGCAAAAAACCGTAACCATCATTNTGGCCAATAATAGTTCCNNCTACTTTTGATGTTTTTTCCTTTGACAAATTATAGTATCCAATTTAANGTATNAAGCCCGCCCAGATGGCGAAACTGGTAGACGCACTAGGTTCAGGTCCTAGTGGTGGAAACACCGTGGAGGTTCGAGTCCTCTTCTGGGCATTATTTTCATCGCGTTTGATGCAGAATTTAATTTATTCAATGTTTAAATATTATACTTTCCCTTTCAGGACCAGTTGAAACCATTGAAATAGGTAACTGAAGAACTGTAGCGATTCGATCAAGATATAAGCGGGCATTTTTGGGCAAAGAACTCCACTCAGTAAAATCTTTAGTCGAACACATCCAACCATCCATCTCTTCATAAACGGGCTTGCAAAGTGATGGATCTANAGCTACCTNANNAATTTCAATNTTACTTTCATAGCTNATACATATTAATATTTTTTCCAATTCGTCCAGCACGTCTAACTTTGTAATACATAACCTTGAGATTCCATTGATTTGAATAGATTTTTTCATAGCTACACAGTCAAACCAACCAACTCTCCTCTCCCTACCCGTGACGGAACCAAACTCTGCTCCTCGTTTGGCAATCAAACTTCCAACCGATGATCTTATCTCGGTCGGAANAGGNCCTTCCCCGACTCTTGTAATATAAGCTTTCGCAACCCCAAGAACATCATTAAAATATTTTGGACCTAACCCTACTCCAGCAGAAGCCGCACCAGCGACACAATTACTACTGGTAACAAATGGATAAGTCCCGTGATCTATGTCGAGCAAAGATCCCTGTGCACCTTCAAAGAGATATTTTTTACCATTTTGCAAGCCTTTATAAAGATCAGTTGACACATCGGTCGAGAGACCAGTTAGAGTTTTAGAGTAACCTGCAAAAATCTCNTAAGTCTTTTCCACATTAAAAGAGTCATTATTATCCGTAAAACCATAAACTGATTCCAATATTAATTTGTGTCTATTAATNAGGTAAGATAATTTTTCCCTAAAAACCTTCATGTCATTTAAATCAGATAATTTTAAAGCTCTTCTTGCGATTTTATCTTCGTAAGCGGGACCAATCCCCCTTTTTGTGGTACCAATTTTTTCATTGCCCATTTGGTTCTCGCTGGCACCATCCAGTAGGACATGGGTTGGAAGGACTAAAGGGCATGAATAACTAATTTTTAATTTTTTTAAAACACCAAAACCTAGCTCCTCCAGAGAATTAATCTCGTGAATTAAGTCTCCCAAAGAGAGAACAACACCATTTCCGATATAACATTGAACTCCTTCGTGCAACACTCCAGAAGGAATAAGACTTAANACTACTTTTTGACCATCAACTATGAGCGTATGGCCAGCATTATGTCCTCCCTGAAACCGCACAACTCCATCAACTTTATTTGTTAGTAAATCAACAATTTTTCCTTTTCCCTCATCACCCCATTGGGTACCAATCACTATGATTGTATTCCCCCCAGATAGACGTTCAAACGATTCTGACTCACGTTTCTCCCGTGTTTTTTCAAGAGTATTAGCACCCGAAAGGCCGCTCAGTTGCTTAATATCGAAGCTAAAACCAACAGCGGACCTAGAGTTTCCTAAAATTGTTTCCACTCTATGATATCTTCCTCCCCTTAAAACCGCCTCGTGCCATGCTTTTGTATAAATTGAAAACATTATTCCCGTATGGTAGTGGTAACCATCTAAATCTGCTAAATCAATGGAAATATCCCAGTTAGGGCTGTTTTCAAACCTAAGATCAGTTTTTATTGCTTTTAAAAAATTGCTAAATTGACCTAAAGCATTCTCTATGGTTTTCGTCCGTGGAAGTATTTCCTCGGCCCTATTAAAAATTTCAGTTTCATTTAATAGATTCCCATAAAGTTGGGAAAGAACTACCAGTGCCTCTAACGTCTGCTTGTGTTCAAACTTTTCCAACCTTTTAATACCGTCAACGTTCTTTGACCGCAAGAGACTGATAACTTCCCCCTGACGTTCCTGTAAAAGCGAATCAAACTTACATAACCCAAGAAAAATACCTCTGTGAGTAACGTTAATTCTCCCAGAGCGGATATTTAAAAGGTTTAACGACTCAAGTGCAATTAATTGAGCTTCGACATCATGCGTTAACTCATCGCCCCCAAAAATTTCACAACCTAGTTGGAATGGTTCTCTAGAAGAAAAGAGGCCGTCGGGCACAGAGTGTAGAACAGAACCCCCATAACAATACCTAGATACTTCGGATGAACTTTCTTCTGCAAATGAATTTAGTGCTGTATCCATTCTAGCTACCTGAGGAGTTATATCAGGTCTCAACCCAAGTAGCTCTCCAGAAAGCGGATCGAAAAGGGAAAATATCCTTGCCTCAAATTTCTCTGTTTTATTAAGCCGTAAAGATTTTTCAAATTCAACCATCGATGGAATGACATACCGAAACCCTCTCATTCTGTAAAAATCGAGTAGAAGTCTTCTTATTGATTCTATTCGTGCTGCCTCATCGGGGTAGACATCAACAGTATATTCGGGTAATGACCTTCTATCCATACCGTATCATCTAATTTCTAACGCAGAAAAATTAATTTCCGCCCTTATTGGACTTAAAAAATTGAAAAAAATCAGAATTGGGGTCAGTAATTATTAAATCGGAACCGCTTCTAAAACTCGCCCTGTAAGCCTGTAAAGACCTGTAAAATTCAGCAAAATCAGGATCCTTTCCAAAGGCATCAGCATATGATGATGCTGATTTCGCATCCCCAATTCCTTTAATATCCTGTGCTTCCTTATAGGCTTGAGCTAAAATACCCACTCTCTGCCTGTCCGCGTTAGCACGAATTTTTTCCGCCTCTGCGGCACCCTTTGACCTTCTCTCGCTTGCAATTGCTTTTCTCTCTGATTCCATACGACGAAACACGGAATCCCTAATTTCATCTGCGAAATCTACTTTCCTTAATCGAACATCCACAATTTTTACGCCAATTTGTTCTGCATCCACAGCAACTCTTTGAGTTACTTTTTCCATGACCTCTTCCCGTTCTCCAGATATAACGTCATTTACTGTCCTTG
>NYVY01000044.1 GCA_002684875.1 Pseudomonadota bacterium | reverse complement strand
GCAGCAACAAACTTCATACCCTCCCTGACAATTCCTTGCGCTAACACTGTCGCTGTTGTTGTACCATCACCCGCATTATCGGATGTTTTTGAGGCCACTTCTTTAACCATTTGAGCGCCCATATTCTCGAACTTATCTTTTAATTCGATTTCTTTCGCTACCGAAACTCCGTCCTTTGTTACGGTTGGAGCCCCAAAAGACCTTTCNAGAACGACATTTCTTCCCTTNGGNCCGAGCGTAACTTTAACTGCATTCGCAAGAACATTTACTCCTGCTACCATCTTGGAGCGAGCATCCTCACTAAAAATTACATGTTTTGCTGCCATCNTCTATCCTCTCATAAATTAATTTGAATTATTTATTTGTCAATTATTGCCATAATGTCATCTTCTCTGAGAACGAGAAGCTCATCCCCNTCTATCTTGACGGTTTGACCCGAATATTTTCCAAAAAGAATTTTTTCNCCGACTTTNACNTCGACNGCTCTTGTTTTTCCATCATCAAGAATTTTTCCATTTCCAACTGCCACTACCTCTCCCTGGTCNGGCTTTTCGGCGGCATTATCTGGAATTACNATTCCAGAAGCAGTGGTTTTCTCNTTATCTAGACGTTTTACGACTAAACGGTCGTGTAGAGGCCTCAATTTCATAAAGACTTACTCCAATAGTTAATTAATAAAATTAGCACTCATAATACTCGAGTGATAATTGGTATATTGGGACCAAAAAAAAAAATTCAAGCCAGTCTTTATAAAACCCTATAAAAAAAAAGTTTTTACGCGGCGTAAAATTTACCTTGTTTCTCTCGNGCTGTTTGACATTCTATACATCTGATTTTCCCTAATTTGAGCCTAGCTGCTGGAATCTTCTCGGCACATTCTACACAGTGAACCCCGTCAAAATCAGGATTTGTTTCTGGTAGTGTTTTTCGCCTTGCATTTTCTAATGCATCTTCATTAAACTGCGCTTCAATTGCCGAAGCTCTGTCATTCTCGTCAGTCANTTCAAAAAAGTTCTCATTTTTTTCTAGGGCCATAAATATCTCCTTCATTAGCCATTTTCTTTCAGTACATTCGAGTTTATGATTAATCCTGCGAAAGACAANAACGAAAGTCTAACATTAAAAAATAAAAAAATATAACATGAGTATTTAATTTTGATACACAAAAATAAATTAGGGTTGTTCCTGATTACTTTCTTAATATTTTGCCTNCTTNATTCTACAGTTGCTGCAGCGGTNCTGGAGTCAGANAAAAGAGTGTTTGCGAAAAAAACACAAATNTTTATCAACGAGTTGACACAATTGAAAATTCCAAAAAATGCAATTGGAATCTCTTTAATAAAAATCCCAAATGAGATTTATCCTTTTAAGCCTATTATCTACGGGTTTAATGCACGAAAAAAATTTAACCCTGCATCAACTGTAAAGTTGCTTACTAGTTATTACGCTCTAGTGAATCTCGGAAAATCGTTTCGATTCAAAACAGAGTTTTTTGCGCGGGGCGAAAAAANAAACAATTCGTTTACTGGAAATTTTTACATGCGAGGCAGAGGAGACCCGAAACTCGTCTATGAAGATTTGCAGGAAATAGTTCTAAATATCAGAGAAACTGGACTTGAGCAGTTAAACGGAAAGTTCATATTCGACGATAGCTTTTTTTCTGAACCAGATATCGATGTTTCTATGTTTGATGGGAAAAAGAATAAGCCTTACAACGTGGGTCCAAATGCCACCCTTGTGAATTTTAAAGCTGTAGAGTTGACAGTAAAAAAAATTAACAGAANACTTGATGTATCAATTCACCCTCCTCTCGCAGATGTAAAAATTAAAAATAATATTAGATGGTTGCGGGGAAACTGCAGTAGAAATAAGATACATCTCAGAGAAATGGAAGGCACATTAGCCGTCTCCGGCACCTTCGGAACTCGCTGCAAGCGTCGTAGGTTGTATATCGGAATTTTGAGTCATGACAAGTTTGCCTATTCAATGTTCAAGCAGTTATGGATAGATTCTGGAGGTTCCTTCAAACAAGTTTTACAGCGAGGTATTGTTCCTGAAAACGTTAAACCTTTTTACATTTGGCATAATCCGAGAGAGCTTGGATCTTTACTAAAGGATATTAATACTCTCAGCAATAATCCGATGGCTAGAAACCTTTTTCTAAATTTTTCTTCAAAAATGGATGAGGCTGGAAGTTTGCAGAAATCTAGAAAAATTCTTTCTGAATGGTTCCAAGAAAAAAGTATTTTAGATACACCAGTTTTGATTGATAATGGAGCTGGATTGAGTCGCAAAACAAAAATCACACCTGAAGATTTAAGCTCTGTATTAGCGGATGCAGTTCTAAATGATGAGTTTGAAGTTTGGAAAAACTCCTTAGCCAGGGCTGGCCAGGAAGGTACAACCATTAACAGGTTTAGAGGTATGGAGGTATCTGGGAGGGCTTGGGTAAAAACAGGGAGTTTAGAGGGTGTTCAAGCAATTTCTGGATATATATTTACTCAAAAGAACGAATGGGTTATTTTTACGGTATTTGTGAACCATAAAAAAGCTGACAAGGTTAAATTAATATTGGATAAGTTTGTAAATCTTCTGTACTTGGATAAATAAAATTAGTTCATATGAGTGATTGGCCAGACTGTTATGAGACTTAAAATTCATTCAAAAATGCTGGGGGCTCTCAGTATTTTAATTATTTTTTACAGTATATTTTTTTCCGATGCAGGGAACAAAAGAATAAAAATATGGATCGATATTTGGAATCAGAAAAGTTTTTTAGAGAAAGCCCCAATACCTACAGCTATCGATATTGAAAGGGAAAGGGAAAAAGTAAGCATAGCAAAATGGGTTTCTCGCAAATATCGAGTTTCTTATAAACCAACCAAAGAAATTGTAAATAGTGCATTTAATGCTTCAGATATTTTTGAAATTGATGCACATCTAATTATTGCAATTATAGCTATTGAATCAAGTTTTAATCCCTTAGCAGAAAGCAGCGCAGGGGCGCAGGGCCTTATGCAAATAATGCCAAAAATTCATAAAAAAAAGTTTGAGAAATATGGAGGGTTTGCAAATATTTTAGAAGTTAGAACTAATGTATTTGTTGGGACTGAGATTTTGTCAAATTATTATAGACGGTATGGTAGCTATCGCAGGGCACTACTTGCGTATGTTGGAGTCAGACAATCGAGTAAGAGCAGATACCCCGATAAAGTTCTTAGAATACAAAAAAGATTGAAAAAGATGGTTAGAGGTTAAAAATCTCCAGTTAGAACATTTATTGCCGATATAGCGGCTACCGATGCGGTCTCAGCTCTAAGAATTCTCTTGCCTAATTGTAGAGGTTTAAAATTAGCGAATAGTGCCTTTTCCTCTTCAAAATCTGATAACCCAGCCTCTGGTCCAATCAGCAAAAAAATATTTTGTTTATGTTTAAGAGGAAGGTCAGTTAAATTTACATCTCCTTGAGGAGAAAGGACAATAAGTTCAGTATTGTCGGAATGTTTTTTTTTAATAAAGTCGTCAAAACTCATAGGATTACAAACGTTTGTTACTTTGTTTCTCCCACATTGTTGACTTGCGCCGTTTGAGATTGATTGCCACCGAAGAATTTTTGTTGGTATCTTTGAGGGAACTAGTTTTACAATACATCGAGAGGAGATAATGGGAATTATCGATTCCACTCCTAACTCTGCCGATTTTTGAACAATATAGTCCATTCGTTGTTTTTGGCAGAGGGCCTGGGCTATTGTAATATTTTTTATGTTTTCTCTAGAGATAAATTTTACGTCCCCTATTCTCTCGAAGGACAGCTCTGACTTAAGACTAGAAACGATTCTCACTTCGGTTTCTCCGCCATTTCCATCGAATAAAATAACTTTTTGTCCAAGTTTAATACGAAGGACGTTTTTTAAGTGATGACATTGTTTATAATCAAAATCGGAGTTGTTTAAAAAATTAGGATAATAAAATCTCGGTATCATACATAACCCTTGACGCATATTTTTCTATAAACTCTATAATATGCTTGAATTGTTACTATTTGCTAATGAGTAGAAAATTTGAAGATTAAAACTGATATTGAAGAAAAAAGGGTTTCTCTAAATAAGGCTGAGGAGCAAAAAATAGCAGATGCATTAAGGGTTCTTTCAGCTGATGCGGTACAAAAAGCGGGTTCAGGACATCCTGGAATGCCTCTAGGGATGGCCGATATCGCTTATGTTTTATGGAAGTATTTCTTAAAACATAACCCAAATAATCCTAAATGGCTTAACAGAGATAGGTTTATCGTATCCAACGGACACGGGTCAATGCTCCTCTACAGTTTGCTGCATCTTACTGGGTATGATTTACCGATTGAAGAATTGAAGAAGTTTAGACAATTGGGTTCTGCTACACCTGGGCATCCAGAAATTGACATTACACCTGGGGTGGAAACAACGACTGGCCCACTCGGCCAAGGACTCGCAAATGCCGTTGGAATGGCATTGGCTGAAAAATTGATTGGGTCAGAGTTTAACAAACCAGGGTTTCCAATAGTTGATCATAAAACTTTCGTATTTTTAGGTGACGGATGTTTAATGGAGGGTATTAGTCATGAAGCCTGCGCACTGGCGGGAGTCTGGGAGTTGGGGAAACTTGTCTGTTTTTATGACGATAACAACATTTCGATTGATGGAATTGTGGATCCATGGTTTGATGAAGACGTAAAAGGGCGGTTTCTAGCTTACGGTTGGAGAGTCGTTGGCCCCATTGACGGACATAATTTTGATGAAATTTATGAGGCTATTGAATCAACCGTTGCCAACAATGAAAGTTGCAAACCAACTTTAATAATTTGCAAAACAATTATTGGAAAAGGTGCTTTAGGTAGAGAGGGCACTTCTAAAGCTCACGGTGAACCGTTAGGATTAGATTCCATTGCCAAAATGAGGGAAAGTATTGATTGGCCTCATCCACCGTTTATCATTCCAAGCGAGATAAAAAACCTTTGGGATTGTAAAGAAATCGGAGATTCGCATGAAAAAGGTTGGAGTAACCTTTTTTCAAATTACAAAAAATCTTTCCAAGCTGACGCTGAAAGTTTTTTACGTCGTTTCTCGGAACCGATAAATCAACAATTGCTCGATGATCGGATTGAATCTGCTTGTGAAGTTTTTAATAAAGAGCTTCCTGAGATTGCAACTCGTAAAGCATCGCAAAATCTTTTAGATTTTATCGGACCGTCATTTGATGCTCTACTTGGGGGCTCTGCAGACCTTACTGGTAGTAACTTAACTCAATGGACTGGGGCGGAGCCCATGAGGCTATCAAAAACTAACAGTGTTATGAGTGGAAGACACATTAATTTTGGCGTCAGAGAGTTTGGAATGTCTGCAATTTGTTCAGGAATTGCTTTGCACGGAGGTTTTGTTCCTTATTGTGGAACTTTTCTTGTGTTTTCGGATTACAGCCGAAATGCGGTAAGGATGGCGGCTTTAATGAAGAAAAAAGTTGTGTTTGTTTTTACACACGACTCTGTCGGATTGGGGGAGGATGGGCCAACTCACCAACCGGTTGAGCATGCAGCTAGCTTGCGACTTATTCCTTTCTTGCACGTTTGGAGACCAGCAGACTCAGTGGAAGTTGCTATTGCTTGGAAAAAAGCTTTAACTTATGAAGGACCCACAGCTTTACTGCTGTCGAGACAAAAGCTACCAAGTTTCTCAAAAGCAAAAAAAACACAGAAGAATATAGAAAAGGGTGGATATATTCTTTTCGATAAAAAAAAGCCTGACATAATTCTTATTGCTACTGGTTCGGAAATAAAATTAGCGGTAGAGGCTAGAAACACTCTAGCGAAAGAAAATCACATCGCAGCCAGAGTCGT
Organism: Pseudomonadota bacterium; assembly: GCA_002684875.1. Taxonomy (GTDB): domain Bacteria; phylum Pseudomonadota; class Gammaproteobacteria; order Burkholderiales; family Burkholderiaceae_A; genus UBA7377. The sequence goes on along the minus strand of NYVY01000044.1, from coordinate 10,421 downwards.
ATCCATACCGTCAACTACGGTATTTGATCAACAAACGGAAAGTTACAAAAAATCGGTTTTACCCAACAATGTCCCTAAAATGGTGATTGAAGCTGGAGTAACCGATTATTGGTGGAAATATCAACCAGATGTGGTACTCGGTATAGACCAGTTTGGCGAGTCGGCTCCAGCAAAGGATCTTTTTGATTCTTTAAACATCTCCGTTGAGACGATCGTGGAATCAGTTTTGGTGCTTTTAGAAAACAATAACTAATTAGAGGATACGAATGACAATTAGAGTGGCAATTAATGGTTTTGGAAGAATTGGAAGGGCGGTGTTAAGGGCTAATTATGAAGTTGCGAGGTCAGAAAGAAAGTTAGATATTGTAGCTATAAATGACCTTGGTGATGCACGGACTAATGCACATTTAACAGAATTTGATAGTACCCATGGTCGATTCAAGGAAAATATTTCATTTAGTGATAACTCGCTGGTTATTGATGGTGATGAAATTAGTATGTTTGCTTCAAGGAATCCTGAAGAACTTCCATGGGAAAAATTAGGAGTTACCGTAGTTTTAGAGTGCACAGGTTTTTTTACTGCCAAAAAAGATGCGGAGATGCACTTGAAGGCTGGTGCACAAAAAGTCCTGATCTCGGCTCCTGGTAAGGATGTTGATGCTACGGTTGTTTACGGAGTGAATGAAAACATTCTCGATTCAACGCACAAAATTGTTTCTAATGCCTCTTGCACAACAAACTGCCTTGCTCCTCTTGCTAAATGTTTGAATGAGAGTGTTGGCATAGAGGCTGGTCTTATGACAACGGTTCATTCTTTCACTAATGATCAGGTACTCGTTGATAGTTACCATTCCGATTTAAGAAGAGGCCGGGCGGCTACTCTGTCTATGATTCCTACAAAAACTGGGGCAGCGGCTGCTGTTGGTTTGGTCCTACCTGAGTTAGCAGGAAAATTAGATGGATTTGCACTGCGTGTTCCGACTGCAAATGTTTCGGTTGTTGATCTTTCAATTCACTCAACGGAAAAGACTTCGAGAAAACATGTAAACGAAATATTGGAAAATGCTGTAAAAAAATTTGATAGTACCGTTATCGGTGTAAATGAAAAAGAAACTGTTTCTGTAGATTTTAATCATGACTTTCGGTCAAGTATTTTCGATCTTACTCAAACTAGAGTGTCCGAAAACGGACACCTTGTTAAAGTTCTTTCTTGGTACGATAACGAATGGGGTTTCTCCAATCGCATGATTGACGTTACGAGCCTAATGGGAAGGTTGTGATGGTAAATCTAAATTCACAATCGATAATTGAATGTGAAAAATACTAAGTCGATAAAAAGTATTAATTTAAAAGGTAAGCGTGTTTTCTTACGTGTGGACTTAAATATTCCTTTAAAAGAAGATGGTACAATATCAGACTCATCTAGAATAAAAGCGATATTACCTACTATTGAGTATGCCCTGTGCGAGGGAGCATCTATAATCCTGTGTTCTCATCTTGGCCGTCCTGTTGCCGGCAGTTTTGAACATAAATTTTCTTTAGAACCTGTGGCTAAAGTTCTTGAAACAATGTTAAAAAGAAAAGTAGTCTTACTAAGGAATTGGATTAGTGAAAGCTTTGGTTGTAATGTCGGCGAAATAATTCTGTTGGAAAATTCCCGGTTTTATGAATGGGAAATGCAAAATGATTACTCCATTGCTCAAAAAATTTCTGATAAGTTTGACGTTTACATAAACGATGCCTTCGCTACTGCTCATAGGAAAGAAACAACTACTCATCAATTAGCTTTAGCTAGTCCCGTGAAGGGATATGGGTTGTTATTTGAAAAAGAAATTCAAGCGTTGACACGTATTCTTGATCAGGGCAACGCAGGGACAATTGCTATAGTTGGAGGAGCAAAAGTTTCAACAAAATTAAAGCTTTTAAAAACTTTGGTAAAAAAAATGGATTGGACTGTTACAGGAGGAGGGATTGCAAATACTTTTTTAAAGGCTAGTGGTCATGAGGTTGGTGGGTCACTCTATGAGCCCGAATGTATCGACGATGCTGCCGAGGTGATAGATATATCAAAAACTAATGGTACAGGTCTATTATTACCAGTTGATTTTGTTGTCTCAAAAGATAGTTCAGGTGAAAATAAGAACGAAATTGTAGACTTAGGAGCTGTTAAAAGATACCAAATGATATTAGACTTCGGGCCAAAGTCTATAAAAAATATAGCGGGTGTAATTACGAATGCCACAAAAATTCTTTGGAATGGGCCGCTTGGAATGTTTGAAAAAGAAAGTTTTTCTCTAGGGACCAAAAGGTTAGCACAAATGGTCGCTTCCGCAGAAGGATTTACTGTGGCAGGAGGGGGCGATACTTTAGCTGCAATTAATAAATTTATCAGTCCAAAATCGATAGACTATATTTCAACTGGCGGCGGAGCATTTATGGAATTTATTGAAAAAGATGGTAATTTACCTGCAATCATTGCTCTTACAGAAAGTGGGTGAAGGAGTGAAAGGAATAAAAAGAGCAACTAAAATAGTTGCTACTCTTGGGCCTGCTACCGACTCGCCGCAAACCATTGAACAACTGATTTCCTCAGGAGTAGATGTTGTAAGACTTAATTTTTCTCATGGAACTGCCGAAGAGCACAGAAAAAGAGCTATCTGGGTTCATGAGGCTGCACATAGGCTTGAGAGAGATGTTGGAGTTATGGTTGATTTACAGGGACCCAAGATAAGGATTGGAACTTTTAAAGGTGGGGAAGTTGATCTTATAGCAGGTAGTCGATTTATTTTAGATTTGGATTGTGAAGAAGGCAACGAAGATAGAGTAGGACTTGATTACAAAGAATTAATTAATGATGTTTCAGATAATGACACTTTAGTTCTTAATGATGGTCATGTAGTTTTAAAAGTAGAATCAAAATCCCAAACAAAGATTCACTGTAAAGTAATACAAGGAGGGTTACTCTCTGACAAAAAAGGCATAAACAGACAAGGAGGTGGGTTGTCAGCTCCAGCGTTAACTGAGAAAGATATAAGAGATATCAGTGTTGCTGCGGAAATAGAAGCTGATTATCTTGCTATTTCTTTTCCAAAGTCAGCTACCGATATTTTATTGGCAAAGGAGGTGTTAAAAAAGCATTCCAGCAAAGCTTGGGTAATTGCGAAAATTGAGAGAGTTGAAGCTATAAAGAATTTGCAAGAGATTTTGGATGCTTCTCACGGGTTAATGGTCGCACGTGGAGATCTTGCCACCGAAGTAGGAGAAGCAGCCGTTCCCGCTCTCCAAAAAAGAATGATTCAAATGGCTAGAGATAAAAACAAACTCGCAATCACCGCTACACAGATGATGGAATCTATGATTTATGCTCCAGTTCCTACTCGAGCTGAGGTGTCTGATGTTGCGAATGCAGTTTTAGATGGAACTGACGCAGTTATGTTGTCAGCTGAAACTGCAGCTGGAAAATATCCATCTAGGACTGTTTCCAAGATGTCAGAGATTTGTTTGGAAGCTGAAAAGTTTGTTGATGGAGTTGTTGATAATCAATTTTTAGATCGAACATTTAAAAGTATTGATCAGTCGATTGCTATGGCTTCACTTTTTGTTGCTTTACATTTAAAAATTAAGGCGATTGCTTCGTTTACACAGTCTGGTTCTACAGCCCTATGGATTTCAAGATTAAATTCTGGAGTTCCAATCTATGCTCTTACCCCTGAGGATTCCACGAGAAGGAGAATGTCTCTGTATCGCGATGTTGAACCAATTTTTTTAAAGCATGAACAAAATGATAGAGAACAATTAATAAGGATTGCAGAGCAAAAGCTGGTAGATTCCAAGATTGTAACCGAAGGTGATTTAATTGTAGTGACAATAGGTGAGCCTATTGGACAATCTGGCGGTACAAACACAATGAAAATTGTTAAAGTGAATGTAAAACCACTAAATCAAGCAGAACAACTTAGGTTATAAGTAATGCCCGTAAAAGAAACAAATTTGAAAAGCTTATCCCTCTTACACAGAGGGAAGGTGAGAGATGTTTATGAAATTGACAAAGAAAAAATACTTATTGTAACTACAGATCGTGTTTCCGCTTACGACTCAGTTCTTGAAACGGCAATACCCGACAAAGGTGTAATTTTAAATAAACTTTCTATTTTCTGGATGAATCAACTGAGTTCAAATATCAGAAACCACCTTAGTGATGAAAAAGTTGAGGACTATGTAAACAGTGACGAGATACTTTTTTTACGCGATAGGTCAATAATTGCAAAAAAATTAGAACCTTTTGCAATTGAGGCTGTTGTCAGAGGTTTTTTGGAGGGGTCTGCCTGGGAGCAATACAAAAGCAANGGNGTTGTTAATGGTATACCTTTACCTGNTGGNATGAAAAGAGGGGANAAACTAGCAGANCCTNTTTTTACNCCCACNACGAAAGCTTCAGNCGGTGCTCACGATGTTAATATTTCAGAGGNTGAGTTAGAGAAGTTATTGGGTTTGANAATTAGTAAAATCATTAAAAATAAAAGTATCGAACTNTTTATTCGAGCANCNTCTTTGTTAGAGAAGATAGGTTTTGATTTGGTTGATACAAAATTTGAATTTGCTATGAAAGATGAGGAGTTATATTTAATTGATGAAGTTCTTACCCCCGATTCATCTCGATTAAGAAGAAGAAAGTCACTATTAGAGCCTGCAAAAACTGAAAATTTTGACAAGCAAATAATCAGAGATGCTCTAACCGCAGTGGGTAAAGATGGTGCAGGGAATTTTCCACAACAAATCTCTAGGCAAACAATGAGGACAGTTTCCAAACGGTATCGAGAAGTGTTAAAGCTAGTAACGAAAGAGGAGACTCCAACGGTTGGAATAGTGATGGGTTCGGAATCTGATTGGGAAACTATGAAGTTCAGTGTAGAGATTTTAAAAAAGTTTGGAATAAGTTTCGAAGTTTCGGTTATTTCAGCTCACAGGACTCCAGATAGGCTTTTTACATATGCAGAAGATGCTGATCTAAGAGGTTTAGATATTTTGATAGCAGGAGCTGGTGGCTCTGCTCATCTACCAGGAATGCTGGCATCAAAAACAGTATTGCCTGTATTTGGAGTGCCTATCTGTTCTAGATATATGAACGGAGAAGATTCGTTGTATTCGATAGTTCAAATGCCAAAAGGTGTTCCCGTAGCTACATTTGCAATTGGAGAGGCTGGAGCAACTAATGCTGCCTTAGAAGCTGTTTCAATGTTAGCTAGAGGAAATGAGCGATTAGAAAACAGTCTCTGGCAATTTAGAAAAGATGAACAAGCCAGAGTCTTATCAATGCATGAGAGGGTAAGGAAGAATTGAATATTGGACTTTTAGGTGGTGGTCAGCTCGGGTTGATGATGGTAGAGGCTGCGAAGAAGTTTGGTGTGTCTGTGACTGTGTATGAGAAAAAAAAGATTTGTCCAGCTGCATCTGCTTGTGATGAACTTGTTGTGGGTGATTATCAAGATAAAGTATTGCTAAGAGAGTTTGTGGAGAAGGTTGATGTATTAACTGTGGAAACAGAAAATATACCATTCGATGCACTCAATTATTTGTCGGCGTTTAAGAAGTTAAAGCCCAATGCTGAATCAATCAGAATCACTCAGAACAGGTTGATTGAAAAAAAATTTATTAATGCATTGGGGATACCAACTGTCCCTTTTTTTGAAATTAATGCTGACAACATTGACACAGTACCAGCAAGTTTTTTTCCTGGCATACTAAAAACAGTAATGTTTGGTTATGATGGAAAGGGCCAGTTTTGTGTAGATGATCGGGCCACGTTATCCTCTTTTGAGAAACAGGTTTCTGGCACTGAATTTATTTTGGAAAAAAAGGTTTCGCTAGACCAAGAAGTTTCAATTATTTTAGTAAGAGACGAGACAGGGAACTCAGTTTGTTATCCCTTAGCCAGAAATACCCATAGNAATGGTATCCTGATCGAAAGTGTTATGCCTGCATCTGATGTCGACCCTGAGCTGAACAAAATGGCACAAAAATATGCAAAGACTATAGCCTCTTCTTTAAATTATGTTGGTGTCCTTACAATTGAATTTTTTATTTGTGAGGGTAGTTTACTCGTAAATGAAATCGCTCCNCGCCCCCATAANAGTGGTCATCAAACAATCTATGGTTGTAAAACTAGTCAGTTCGAACAGCAAGTAAGAATGTGTTTGGACCTTCCAATCGGATCAACAGAAATTCAACATGTTACAAGACTGAATAACATAATGGGGGATNTATGGTTTGCAACGAATTCGGCCAGCCCGAAAGAGCCTAACTGGGAATTATTTACCTGTAGTGGAAAAGTTTTGAAACTGTATGGAAAGGTNGAACCTCGGATTGGTAGAAAGATGGGACATATTATTGAGATTTTGGATAATAAATAAGCTAACTTTANGGAAATAAGTGAATAATATNGATCTGATTAACACTGTTCACGCATTGAAAAGAGGAAATCTCGTTGCATTTCCGACTGAGACTGTTTTTGGTNTGGGGGGCGATGGGNTGAATAAGGATGCTGTAGAAAGGATATACAAGGTAAAAAATAGACCAAAGAGCCGGCCGCTTATTATGCATGTTCCCAATATTTTTCTTGCAAAAAGCATCTCAAGTTCTTGGACANGTAATGCAATGAAGTTAGCTAAAAAATTTTGGCCTGGTCCGCTAACATTGATNCTAAAAAAAAGTGATTTATTACCTTCTTCTCTAACTGCTGGAAAACAGACTGTCGGGATNAGAATACCATCTCATCCATTCGCTCTCGAGATGCTAAATCAATTTTCTAAAGTTGGGAGTGGAGTTGTTGCTGCACCCTCGGCAAACAGGTTTGGTTCGGTGAGTGCTACGAGAGCAAGTGATGTTTTTTTATCACTGTCTAAATATCTTTTGAAAGAGGATGTGGTTGTAAATCTAAATCCCATGAATGTTTGTAACTTTGGGTTTGAAAGTACGATAGTTGACTGTTCGACAAAAAATATAAAAATTTTAAGGTTGGGTGTAATTAAAAAATCACAAATAGAATTGGNTTTGGGAANGCATGTTGATAATGGGTTNATAGANGCTAAGGAGGGGCAGACTTCAGGGTCATCTGTTTCTCACTATGCACCAATAACACCTTTACTAGTTACNAACATTTTTAAAATTAAAGAAATTATTTCTGCAGTTGCCAGCCATAAAAAAAAAATTTTTTTATGGGGGTTTTCNAAACTAGAAATTANATCAAAAAANGTAACATTTCAGNTTGCTCCAAAATCTTCAGATGAATACGGTCGNATTCTATANAGAATGTTAAACGATCTTGATTTNAAAGACTTTGATTACTTGGTTTTTGAAAGACCTCCGATGACTGAGGAATGGGCTGCAATTAATGATCGTCTTAGTAAAGCAAGCGAAAAATTCATCGGAGCAGAATTTTGACCATTTTTTGATATGTTTTTTGGCTTTGNAAAAAAGTCTTACCTGAGGGTAAAAATCCTTGNTTNTTATAATAATNANNAGTGACTTTCTTGCGCATTAACACTGATAGAGTTGAGACTTAATGAGTATGCTTCTTTTTCAAGTTCGTGCAACAGAATGGTNCCAAACCCTAAACCTCTGTGTGTTTTCAATACCGAGATCAAATCAATTTGTCCCGAGGGACCTAACCTTCCAGTTGCAAAAAATTGTGTATCTTTTAAAANAATATGCCTACTCACTTGGTCAGTTTTATCCANTTCNTTTNCTGGTTTTANNGGTTNTTNTTNANCAAAGACTTTTTGTCTAANNAGNCNAGCNATTTCAAAAAAATTTGACCAAGNACCNANNCCAATTTTAANTTCTTTGTTTTCTACNGAAANNGTTTTCCAAANCACCTCTTTCATNGGTGACCAAGTAGTGTCTGGCCACCANGGGTCTGTTTTCCATCGTGGGATGACATGAACATGCAGATGAGGNGTTTGATTTCCAAAAGANGCGATATTAANCTTATCAGGCNTAAATTTTTCNAATAAATANTTTTCNAGCTTNANTGAGTTTCTTATNAGTTCGTCAAGNTCTGGNTTTTNTAAGTCACTCAATTCCTTTANATGGTGTTTCCANATNACTCTGTGNAAACCATATNCTTCATNCAAAACTCGTATCACGTAGCAATTTTTGTCGGTCCAAACAATATCACTGAGTATCTCATCACAAAGTGAACAATAATTTTTCTGTTTTGTCATTGTAAATTGACTTGAGTTGTTAAATTGCTAAGAATAAGACTATNTTCACATNATAAAGGAGTANGGGCTTGAATAGCGATTTATCAAAATTATTTCTAGGNGGAGGGTGTTTTTGGTGTNTGGAGGCTGTTTTTTCTGGTGTTCACGGGGTTAGTTCAACAATGCCTGGTTATATGGGAGGTGAAGTAAAAAACCCAAGCTACGAAGATGTTTGTTCAGGGTTGACAGGCCATGCAGAAGTCATTGAGATAACTTACGAAAAAAAAAGTATTGATTTGAAGAATATTTTAGAGTTGTTTTTTAATATTCATGACCCTACTACGTTAAATCGTCAAGGTGCCGATGTTGGTTCCCAATATAGGTCTGTAATATTTTGCTGTAATAGCGAGCAATACAAAATCTGTGAAGATTATATTAATAATTTAAATACAATGAAAACGTTTCATAGTTCGGTTGTAACCGAACTCCATTTAATTTCTCAAAAGGAACTTGCTGTTACTGATTCAAATCTGGTGAAGCAAATTTTCTGGCAAGCAGAGAGGATGCACCAAAATTATTTCAATGACAACATTGGTGCTCCATATTGCGAGCTTGTGATAAAGCCTAAAATTGAAAAAAGGAACAAAATTTTAAAAAAACTGTAATCAGTAGACTTTTATATCGGTTAAGGTGCTAATCGAATAATATCCCATCCCTCATTTTTTTTTCTATATTTTATTCTGTCGTGCAGACGGTTTTGTCGGCCTTGCCAAAATTCGATAGTTTTAAAGCTCAATTTTATTCCACCCCAGAAAGAAGGACGGCCTGGGTCGCTTTTACTAAATTTTTCTTTGTATTTTTTGAAGTTATTTTCTAACACAGTCCGATCTGCAATAATTTCACTTTGTGGTGAAGCCCAAGCTCCTATTTTGCTATCAAGGGGTCTCATCGAGTAGTATGAGTCGGATTGTATACAGGGTATTTTTTCAAGTTCCCCTTCTATCCGTACCTGACGTTGTAATTCTGCCCAGAAGAAAACAGCGCTGCCAGAACCATTTTTAGCTATGTCAAGACCCTTTGCAGAATTATAGTTTGTGTAAAAAATCAGACCAGTATCCTCGATTTCTTTAGCTAACACAATTCTAGAGCTTACCGTGAGATCGTGTTTTATTGTGGATAAACAAAATGCAGTGGGTTCGGGAATTTTTTTATCAATAGCAGTGTCCATCCAGTTGATAAGTTGTTCTTGAGGGTTTTTCCTAACGTCTGTCTCTGTTAAAGAGTCGAGGTTGTAGTCTATTCTGACGTTTCGTAAATCTTTCATAACCATATTGTACGAAAATTTTTATCTGTGCTGTTGCCTTAAAGGGCGTCATTGATAAATTTTATTAATCAGTTGTAATAAATCAATTGGACTTATCTAATAATGCTTTATATAGTTGTATTTTTAAAAGGAGAGAAAAATGGCTGAATTAAAAGGTAGTAAAACACATCAGCATCTTAAAGATGCTTTTGCAGGAGAGAGTCAAGCGAACAGAAGGTACCTTTATTTTGCGAATAAAGCGGATATTGAGGGATATCCAGAAGTCGCTAATCTGTTTAGAAACACTGCTGAGGGAGAGACTGGTCATGCTCACGGACATTTAGACTATCTCGCAGAGGTTGGTGATCCCGCAACAGATTTACCTATTGGTTCATCAAAACAAAATCTTGCTTCAGCGGTTGCAGGTGAAACCCATGAGTATACTGATATGTATCCTGGCATGGCTAAGGACGCAAGAGATGAGGGCTTTGATGAGATATCTGATTGGTTTGAGACTTTAGCAAAAGCTGAAAGGTCGCATGCCAACAAGTTTCAAAAAGCGCTGGATACTATCGAGGTATAACTCAGAGTACCGTAAGTCAGTGATATCTGGCTTACGGTTTTTTTTTATCTATTTTGTGAGGGAAATAGTGTGAAAGAGGGTTCATTAGAGGCGCCTACGAGGCACCCGTTAGATTGGAAGACTGAAGAATTTTATAATGAGGAATCTTGCTCCGATGAGATGGAGCGGATATTTGATATTTGTCACGGTTGCAGAAGATGTGTGAGTCTTTGCGGTTCCTTTCCAACATTGTTTGATTTGATAGATGAAGGAGAGACAGGGGAGATAGACTCTGTTGATAAAAAAGACTACTGGAAGGTTGTAGACCAATGCTATCTTTGTGATGTTTGTTATT
>NYVY01000043.1 GCA_002684875.1 Pseudomonadota bacterium | reverse complement strand
TCTTTCCTTCAATATTTCAGAAATCTTTTTCTCAGCATCTAATACACTCCTTCTTTGCACTTCTGTAGGGTGAGCGGTGAGTACTGGGGAAATATGAGCTTTTCCTAAAACATCTAGTATTTCAGTATTTTGTTTTTTTTCTCTATCAAATCTACTAAACATATGATTAAGTGATCCTGGTGAATGATCCTCATTCCCGTCTGATATATTCGTTACTCTCAGTAAGGCTAAGTCTTCAGCAATATTTATTAAGTGAAGAAAATAAGTAAACGCTCGAATGACTAAAACGGCTTCGTTTGACGATAGATTTTTCAACATTTTATCCAACGCTTTCGCAGCATCAACGTCATCGTGACGTCTGTATGAAACGCTTAATCTTCTTACATTNTCAATAAGATTGAAAGTTTTCTCTCCCTCTTGCTCTTTTATAACCTCNCCAAGAAGGTTNCCCAAGTACCTAACATTTTCGTGATATATATCATCAATCATGGAATACGTCCTTAATCATTTTTTTTATAGTAATNTTTATACCAATCTACAAACTCCTTCAACCCTTCNAGTAATGGAGTTTNAAATTCAAAACCAGTCAGAGNCTTAAATTTTNTCATATCTGCAAAAGTTGATTTAACATCTCCAGCTTGAAANGNAGAAAATTCTATATCNGCTTTGATGCCTAATATNTTTTCTAAAATTGANACAAAATCCATTAAAGATACTGGGTTACTGTTACCAATATTTACAATCCTAGAGGCAGCATTTCCAGAGGAATAGTCTTTTAAGGAAACCGTCGGTGATGTTGGTAAACTACAAAGTAACCTTATGATTNCCTCTACAACATCATCAATGTAAGTAAAATCTCTTTTCATATCNCCATTATTAAATAATTTAAGCTTATCTCTACTTAATATTTTTTTTACGAAAGAAAAAACAGCCATATCAGGCCTACCCCATGGGCCATAAACCGTAAACAACCTTACTCCAGTCAGCGGAATATTGAAAAGATGAGAATAAGAGAAGGCCATTAATTCATTTGAGGCTTTTGTTGCAGCATACAAACTCACTGGAGAGTTAATGTTACACGACTCAGAGTAGGGTAATCTATTGTTTCCTCCATACACACTCGACGAGGACGCATAAAGAAAATGTTCAAGGCATTCCGAATTTCTACTCGCTTCAAGTAAATTAAAAAACCCCTGGATATTCGAATCGATATAAGCTTGAGGATTTTCAAGAGAGTATCTAACTCCAGCCTGCGCAGCGAGATGAATTATAAAATTGAAATTATTTTTTTTAAATAGAAAGTCAACATTTTTTCTATCACGAATATTGAGTTCTATAAATTTAAAATTCTTAGACCCTTTTGAATTTCTAATCCTCTCCAGTCTATCCTGTTTCAACCTCACGTCGTAATAGCTATTCAAATTATCAACGCCTAGGACTGATATATTTTCTGATGCCAGCCTTTCCGCTACAGCACTGCCGATAAACCCAGCAGCACCAGTAACTAAAATCTTTCCATCAATCTTACTTAACATTATCAAGGCTCACCCAATCAATCGGTCTCAAGTATTTATAGAGTTTGCTCTCTGGGCTATTTTTTTTTGGAATATAATTATAAGTCCATTTGGCAACTGGAGGCATCGACATAAGGATACTCTCTATACGCCCTCCCGACTGCAACCCAAATAAAGTTCCTCTATCGTAGACCAAATTAAACTCAACATATCTACCTCTTCTATATTCTTGAAATTCTTTTTCCCTACTCCCCCATTTAACGGTTTTTCTTTTCAGAACAATTGGCTCATATGCGGGTAAAAAACTTCTCCCAACTCTTTTAATCAACTCAAAACTCCCATCAAATCCTAGCTCTGAAAAATCGTCAAAAAATATACCTCCAACTCCTCTCATTTCATCCCTGTGTTTAAGATAAAAATATTTATCGCAATTATTTTTAAATTTGGGATAGTATTTTTTCGATAAATTATCGAGTGAATCCTTACAGGTTCTATGAAAGTGTGAAACATCGTCTTCAAAAACATAATATGGTGTCAAATCAATTCCTCCACCAAACCACCAAACTTTTTCTCCNGCAGAGAAAAATCTTAAATTCATGTGTACAGTGGGAACGTAAGGATTTTTTGGATGAAAAACCAAAGAAATTCCCATCGCTCGAAAACTCATACCTTTTAATTCTGGGCGAACAAGGGTAGCAGAGCTAGGTAGTGAGGATCCGCTAACGTCAGAAAAATTTACCCCTCCTCTTTCAAAAACTTTTCCTTTCTCAATAATTCGAGTACTTCCATTACCACTTAATCTATTAGCATCAGACTTTTTCCAATCATCTCTAATAACTATCTCACCCTGATTATCTCCGAGAGCGAAACAAATTTCATTTTGTAACTCGATAAGAAAATCTTTAACTTTTTGTGAATGCATCGTAAATTTCTATCGACCTATGGGGAAATAATCGATCCCTATGTTTCTCATTAATACTGGGTCATATAGATTTCGCCCATCAAAAATTTTAGGAGAGCGTAAAAAACTCTTTACTTTATTAAAATCTGGACTANGAAATTCTTTCCATTCNGTCAAAATTATTAGGGCATCCGCGTCCTTCACCACCTCAATAGGATCATCGTATAAGTCTATACTTTCTTTAAAAATTCTCTTCGCTTCATCACTAGCAACTGGATCAAAAGCTTTTATTTTCGCACCCCTGTCTAAAAGCGTATTGATAACGCTTATACTTGGCGCCTCCCTCATATCATCAGTTCCTGGCTTAAAGGACAGACCCCAAATACCAAAAACCTTATTTGATAAACTTTCTCCATAAATATTGGTAATCTTTTCTGGTATGACTAATTTTTGAAGAGAATTTACCCTCTCAACAGCTGATAAAACTCTAAGATCTTTGTCATATTCAGCACCTGTTTTTATTAGTGCTTTTACATCCTTTGGAAAACATGAACCTCCATATCCACAACCAGGATACAGAAAACTGTATCCAATTCTGCTGTCCGATCCTATTCCAGTCCTTACCTTTTCAATATCAGCCCCAAGAGCTTCAGAAAGATTAGCGAGCTCATTCATGAATGAGATTCTCGTGGCGAGCATTGCATTTGCAGCGTACTTAGTTAATTCAGCAGATTTTATATCCATAAAAATGATTTTATTCCTGTTTCGTTGAAAAGGAGAATAAAGTCTTTTCATAACACTAATTGACTTTTCGGAATTTGCACCCACTATGATTCTGTCTGGCTTTTGAAAATCCTCAATTGCAGCACCCTCTTTTAAAAACTCTGGATTTGAAACAACATCAAATCTAATTTTAGTATTTCTCTTTTCTAATTCAGAATCGATAACCAGTTTAACTTTATCAGCTGTTCCGACTGGGACTGTCGACTTATTTACAATTATTTTCGAATCAACCATATTACTTCCTATTCTTGAGGCAGCATCAAGAACGTATTGCAAGTCTGCCGCCCCATCCTCGCCTGATGGGGTCCCAACAGCTATAAATTGGAGTTCGCCAAACTGAACTGACTTTTCCACATCACACGTAAAACCTAGTCTTCCTGCAGAAATATTTTTTCTTACTAATTGTTCTAGCCCAGGCTCATAAATAGGAATTACTGATTTTTGTAAACCCTTAATTTTCTCTGAATCAATATCGAGACACAAAACATTGTTTCCAACATCTGCCAAGCAAGCGCCTGTTACCAGACCAACGTAGCCAGACCCAATAATTGTAATATTCACCAGCTTTCTCCTACGTTTTAACCTTATCTAGCCAACTCACCCAGAGATTAGTTTAGCAAAATTTATTACAACATTTGATCCCAATAATTAAATTTTTAATTTTTAATTGTAGGTATAGAATCGGTTTAAGGTTACATCTTGTTTTTGTTAGTATAATTAAGAGTAGCTTGGTGTGGTTAAATTAATTTTACTTAGTTAGAAAGAGAGTGATAAATTGATATTAGTGACTGGAGGGGCTGGTTTTATTGGCACCAATTTTGTTCTTAAATTAATAAAGCGTAAAAAAAACCAAGAAAAAATCTTGGTTTTTGATAATTTAACATACTCAGGAAATATATCGAATTTTGACAGCTTAAAAGAAAACTCACTTTTTGAATTTATCCAGGGAGATATCAATAACCTCAAGCAAGTCCAATCAATTTTTGGGACATTCAAACCTAGAGTGGTAGTAAATTTTGCTGCTGAAACCCACGTAGATCGTTCAATAGAAGGTCCAGATATTTTTATAAAAACAAATGTTTTTGGAACGTTTAACTTATTAAGAACCAGTCTTGAATATTTTCATTCTCTACCAAAATTTTCAAAAGATGATTCTATAACTAGTCAAAATAAATTTAGGTTTCTTCAGATTAGTACAGATGAAGTATACGGAAGTTTAAAAGAGGACGATTCCCAGTTTAAAGAGCAAGATCCCTACAAACCCAATAGCCCATACTCTGCTAGCAAAGCCTCTGGAGACCACTTCGTTAGGGCTTGGACCAAAACGTATGGACTACCTGCAATTGTTACAAACTGCTCTAACAATTATGGGCCTTTTCAATACCCTGAAAAGTTAATTCCGCTAACTATACAAAATTGTTTATCTGGGAAAAAAATTCCAATCTACGGGAAAGGGGATCAAATTAGAGACTGGCTTTTTGTCGATGATCATTGCTCTGCACTTGAAAAAATAATATCAAAGGGAAGACCAGGTGAAAATTATAATATTGGTGGTGAGTGTGAATACCGTAATATTGACTTAGTCAAGTTAATATGTAACACATTAGATGGTATGAATATTAAAAAACACCCTTCCATAAAAAAAGGGTATGAAGAACTAATTTCTTTTGTACCTGACAGACTGGGACATGATTACAGGTATGGTGTAAACATAAAAAAGATCAAAAACGACTTAAATTGGCAACCTTCAATAAGCATTGAAGAAGGAATGAAACGTACAGTTTTATGGTATCTAGAAAACACTAAGTGGCTGAATAATCTAAAAACTAATTGAAGGTAACATATTCAACTAACTATAAACAAATGAACGACAAGATAAAAAAACCTAAACGAAGAGGAATCATTTTAGCTGGCGGGTCTGGCACAAGGCTTCACCCAAGTACAATTATAACTTCGAAACAGTTATTGCCTATTTATGATAAGCCACTGATTTATTACCCATTGTCTGTGTTGATGTTAGCAAACATTCAAGACATTTTAATAATAACAACAGAAAAAGATCTAAATGCTTTTCAAACTCTTTTCGGTGATGGCTCACAATTCGGTATCTCCTTGTCATATGCAGCTCAACATAAACCTGAAGGTATTGCACAAGCTCTTTTGATAGGAGAAAAATTTCTTGGAGAAAAACCCTGCGCCTTGATTTTAGGCGATAATATTTTTTACGGACATGGCCTCGGAACCCTTCTTTCTGAAACTTCACAACTTTCAAATAAAGCTACTATTTTTGGTTATGCTGTAGAGGATCCCGAGAGATTTGGTGTCGTTGAGTCCGAAAATGAAAAAATTATTTCAATTTCCGAAAAACCAACAAACCCTAAATCAAACTTCGCAGTTACTGGTTTATACTTTTATGATGGGGAAGCCAGCTCAAGGGCAAAAACTTTAAAGCCCTCCATACGAGGTGAATTAGAAATCACAGATTTAAATCTGAGCTATCTGAAAGATGAAAAGATCGACTTAAAGAAGTTAGGAAGAGGTTTCGCATGGTTTGATACTGGAACCCCAGATGCTTTAGTAGATGCATCCGTGTTTATAAAAACTATTGAAAAAATGCAAAGTCAAAAAATCTCATGTCCCGAGGAAATTGCATGGAGAAAAAATTGGATAAATGACATACAGCTCTGATTGGAAGT
>NYVY01000042.1 GCA_002684875.1 Pseudomonadota bacterium | reverse complement strand
TGCAACTTATTTTCAAAACAACAAATTGATAACGTTCCAGAAAAAAAGAATGAAATTTAGAACAACTTTTTTATTGATAATTTTCTCTTTCTCACTATTACTTATTTGGGATAGTTGGTCGACTTATTCAACAATAGATAAACAAGGTAGTCCTTCTAAATCTTTACAGGTAAATGATAAAAAAAATGAATTAGAAAGGAACGATAATACAGGTAACCTTGATTCTGACTTACCGCAACTAAAAGAACTGAGTGTGATAAAACCAACACCGATTGATGATTTGGTTGATAAAAGACAAAAAACAAGTCTTATAGAGATAAAAAATAATAAATTGAGGCTACTAATAAATCCTAGAGGGGGAATTATAGAATACAGCGAACTTTTAGATCAAAAATCTGATAATTCTGATTCAGGCACTGTTTTACTTTTAAATAATTCTGAAATGTTAAAATATAGCGCTCAAACTGGGCTTATATCGGCAGGCCAGACAAATTCAAAATTACCTGATCATTTGTCAACCTTCTCAGTTGCGGAGAAAACGTCAAATCAAGTTGTTTTAACTGCAGAAAATGAAAATGTACAACTAAAAAAAATTATCCAGCTACAAGATAACAGCAATGCAATAAATGTTGAACATGAGATAAAAAACTTGTCAAATAAGGCAATTAATATTGGTCTTTATTTTCAATTGTATCGAGATTCAACACCTCCAGAAGGAGAAAGTAGTTTTTACAATACTTATACAGGTCCAGTAATTTATACAAAAGAGGGAAAATTTCAAAAACCGTCATTTTCCGATATTGAGAAATCAAAACAAGATCATATAAAAGTTGCAAATGATGGTTGGTTAGGTATTATTCAACACTACTATGTTGTTGCTTGGCTTTTCAAAAATGAGATAAAACGTGAATTTTATACTAGAAAATTAAAAAATAATAAATTTTCTGTCGGAGCAATACAACTTCTCGAAAACATCGGGGCTAATGAAAAGCGATCAGTTTCTAACATTCTTTACGTTGGACCGCAGTATCAAGAGGAGTTAAAAAAACTTGAAGATGGTTTAGACTTAGTTGTTGATTACGGAGTATTGACGGTAATCGCAAAGCCTATATTTTGGTTGTTAGATAAATTACATAATATTGTTGGAAACTGGGGTTGGGCTATCGTCAGTTTAACAATAACTATTAAATTGCTTTTCTTTCCTCTAACAGCAGCTAGTTATAAATCAATGGCAAAAATGAAGGCAGTTTCGCCAAAAATCATGAAAATCCGCGAACAACATAAAGATAATAAAATGCAATTGAATAATGCCATGATGGAGTTATATAAAAAAGAAAAGATAAATCCATTGGGCGGTTGTTTGCCAATTTTAATTCAGATTCCAGTGTTCATTGCACTATATTGGGTACTCTTGGCTAGTGCTGAAATTCGTGATGCGCCCTGGATCTTCTGGATTAAAGACCTATCAGAGCCAGACCCATTTTTTATATTGCCAGTTATTATGGCGGCAACCATGTTTATACAAATGAAATTAAATCCTGCCCCACCCGACCCTCTTCAAGCTAAAATCATGATGGCAATGCCTATAATCTTTTCTATCTTTTTCTTTTTCTTTCCCTCAGGTTTAGTTCTTTATTGGCTAGTAAACAACATAGTTTCGATTGCGCAACAATGGTCCATTATGCGCAAGTTAGATGTCAAAGTATAATGTTGATACTATTTTTGCGTTAGCTTCGGGGGAGCATTCGAGCGCGATAGCAATATTTAGAGTTTCTGGACCAGCAACAAAATCGGTTTTAAAAAAAATCACAGGGGTTGTTCCTATTCCACGGCTAGCAACGCTTGCAAAGTTTAAAAATGAAAAAGGATTTGTTTTTGATCAAGGGATAGTAATCTTTTTTCCTAAGCCAAATTCATTTACTGGGGAAGATTTAGGTGAGTTTCAGGTTCACGGTGGTTTAGGTATAAAGCAAATTTTTAGTAAAACTTGTCTTGCCCTTTCTAAGAAAAATAAAATAATTAGATTTGCTGATCCAGGTGAGTTTTCAAGAAGAGCTTTTTTTAATGAAAAAATAAATCTGCTAGAAGCAGAGTGTATAGCTGATTTAATTAATGCGGAAACCGAAAAAAAGGTTGAAGCAGTAGCAACTGTAGTTGCTGGTGATTTTGGACAGGAAGTATTACAACTTGGCAGATCAATCACAAAAATTAGAGGTGAATTAGAGGCGCGTATTGACTTTTTAGAAGAGGATGTGGGAGAAATAGATAAGGAAGTTTTAAAAAAACAGATCGATGACGAGGTTAACTGGATAACAAATATTCTTAAAAAGGCTAGAAAAGGAGCTGTTGCTTCGAAACCTCACACTGTATCCATCGTAGGATTAGTAAATGTGGGCAAATCTACATTGGTAAATTTATTATCAGGCGAAGATGTTTCAATTGTGCACAATCGGAGTGGAACAACTCGGGACATTGTCTCTGTCCCCATTCATTTAGGGTGTAATTTTATAAAACTATCAGATACCGCAGGGGTAAGAAAAGCCAAAACAGTAGTAGAAGAAAAAGGAATAAAAAAAGGAATGTCGCTTGCAAAAAAATCAGACTTAGTTTTGGTGTGCATAGACTCATCGAAACCTCATAGCTTAAAAAAGACTCTTGAAAAATTTAATATTCAAAAAAGCAAAGCGTTGTATGTTTTTACAAAGGCAGACCTCAGAGAAAAAAATAATATAAAAATAGACCTCATAGAAAATTCTATTTTGGTTTCTTCACACACAGGGGAGGGCCTAAAAGAANTGAAAAATCTTGTATCACAATTTTTTCAAAGTAAAGTAAGTAAGTANAATGAGGCAGAANTAATTTTTTTAAGAGAACGGGTTGTGGTTGNATTGGAAAAATGTAAGGNAAATTNTATCAGGGCGATTATAAATTTAAAAATGCTGTCATTTGACCTAGCAGCTGAAGACCTGAGAATGGCACAAGAAAATTTATTTGAAATAACGGGTGAAATTTCAAATGAAAAGGTTTTAGATGAAATTTTTTCAAATTTTTGCATTGGAAAATAATTAGTAATACTTAATTTTTTTCTTGAAAAACTCCTAAATTTTTATTTTTAATAACTTCGTTTGGATTGAAACATCTTCCGTTCATTACAATCCAAACCCCAGCTCTTAGGGATCGTAAACTCATAAATGCTGAACCCAAGTTAAATAATGCATCTGAATTTTTTAAAGAATATGGCACCATTGCCCCAGTTAGCACAATAGTTTTACTGGGGTCAGTCCTTGACATTAGAAATTCTGCTGTTTCTATCATAGTGTCAGTCCCATGAATTAAGATGATTTGTTTTAATTTCTCAAGATTTATTTTATTCAAAATTAATTCTCTGTCTTTGTCAGTCATATCTAAACTGTCTTTCAAAAGAATTGTCTCGGCCGTGGTTTCCTGAGTCACACGGGACCGATCAATCAATTCGGCTATACTACTATTTTTGAATATGAGTTGACCTGTTAAGGGATCATAAATTTTTTCAAAAGTACCGCCACAGCTAAAGATTTTTATTTTCATTTAGTTCTTTCCGTTCACATAAAATATTCTCAGTTAAGAAAAGAGAGGCAAGCAAGGGTTTTATAGATGCTACCTGTTTCCCAGCAATATCGAAACCAGTCCCATGGTCAACGCTTGTTCTTATGAAAGGCAACCCCATCGTTGTATTAACTCCTTTGTCCAATCCATTTAACTTAAATGGAATTAAAGCCTGGTCATGATATAGGGCTAAGATTATATTTCTTTTAGGGATTTTATCGTTAGATTTACAAGAGTAAAAAAGAGTATCAGCTGGGTATGGTCCTGAAACACTTATTCCTAAGTTACTGATTTTGTGCACAGCTGGTATCAAAACGTCAATTTCTTCGGTTCCAAGAAGACCATTTTCGCCATTGTGCGGGTTAAGGCCAGCTACAAGAATATTAGGACAATCTCCAATATACTTTTTATACCATAAGTTCGTTATCTCGGCAGTTTCAACGATACTTGCTGTATTTAAACCTAAAATAGCATCTTTTAAAGACAAATGAGTGGAATTTAAAACAATATTGAGTTCTTGGCCAAACAATAGCATACGAACAGAGGCNGGGTTTTTNGGGTTAGNCATGTGTGCTAGNAGTTCNGTATGACCNGGCCAGTTATGGCCAGCAAGCGACCAAGCATATTTAGATACAGGGCAAGTAAGTAATGCTGAAAGATTTCCATTAAGACAGTTTTCTACAGCTCTTTGTAATATTTCATAAGAAATTCCGCCAGATGCGGCACTTGGTATTCCTTGTTTTACCGAGCTTACTGAATGTATGGATTGAACATTAATCAGTCTTCGGTCATTAAAGTTTATATTAAATCCACTAAACTTTTCTAAACAAGAAAAATTGGCAAAAATTCTGAAATTCTCCTTAGTGTCAGACACAAGTAATTTTGCTAACATTTCCGGACCAATACCAGCTGGGTCACCCATAGTAATACCAATTGGTTTATTTAACATTTTTTAAAAGATTTNATGAATTATGAAATATTACAACAAATTTGTGGTCTACTAAGTTTACTAATTCAAATAGACCGTAATGAATAAAGTCCAAATAAAAAATATTTTTTCAACTTTTGNTCTCAATTGTTCTTTAGCAGACCAAGACCATAATCAAAAACTTCAAGTTTATAACCCATATACAGGCGATTTGGTTGCTAATGTGAAAACAGATTCGATAAAAAGCACAAGAGAAAAGATATCACATCTCTATGATGGTCTAAATAATTCCAACTCAGTTTCTATTATTGACCGTGGGAAGTTGCTAAAAAAATGGCATCAATTGATCTCAGCTAACAGAACTTCACTTGCACAGCTTATTGTTACGGAGCAAGGCAAACCATTAAAAGACGCTATAGCAGAGGTTGATTATGGGGCAAGTTTCGTTGAATGGTATAGCGAGGAGGGAAAGAGATTAAGGGGTGAAATTCTCGAAAGTCCTTTTGAGGATCGTGAATTCCTAGTTTATCGTAAACCTGTTGGGTTGGTTGTTACAATTACCCCATGGAATTTTCCTATGGCCATGTTTGTTCGAAANGCAGGGGCTGCCATAGCTGCTGGCTGTAATGTTTTGACGAAACCAGCAGAGGATACACCGCTGACTACGCTTGCCCTTATTTCGCTTGCAAGAGAAGCTGGAATAGGGGTAAATTTACTCGATTCCGTTATAATTGACAAAGCTGGTGTAAAAAAAATTGGCAGTTTNTTTTGTTCTGACAGAAGAGTATCAAAAATCTCTTTCACGGGCTCAACAAATGTAGGGAAAACTTTACTTGAACAAGGTGCTCAGAGTTTAAAAAAGTTTGCTTTAGAACTTGGCGGAAATGCTCCCTTTATAGTTAGAGAAGATGCTGACATAAAAAAAGCAGTGGACGGTTTGATTTTATGTAAATTTAGAAACTCTGGACAAACTTGCGTTTGTGCAAANAGGATATTTGTACATAGAACAATTTTTGATGAATTTAGAGCAGCTTTTNTAGATAGAGNAAAAAAACTAGCTGTTGGCTCTGGATTTGATCCTGATACACAGATAGGGCCTCTTATTAATGAAGCGGCCAGAACCAGGTATTTGANCATTTTGAAAGATTTGATTAACAGCGGTGGGAAAGTTTGGTTAGATGGAAGNTGCAGCAAAGACCAACCTCTGTTGTTTNATCCCACAGTAGTTGAGGCAGCAAGCGACAAGGTCAAGGCCTTTAATGAAGAGATATTTGGACCATTGGCAGTGCTTTATAAGTTTGAAGATGATATGGACGTCATAAGTCGCGCCAACTCAACCAATTATGGACTTGCTTCTTATGTNTATACAAAAGATAGGGNAGCGATAAAAAAATATACTAAATTATTAGATTTCGGTATAGTTTGTTTTAACGAAGGCTCTTTTTCTAACCCAGTAGCGCCATTTGGGGGTACAAAAGATTCAGGGTTTGGAAGAGAAGGTGGAAGTTATGGGTTAGAGGAGTTTCTTGAAACAAAATTTACATCGATTAGTTAACGAATTGTTTCACGTGAAACTTTGAGGTTAAAATGCAATTTAAGAAAAAATATGACGTAATAGTNGTTGGCGGCGGGCATGCTGGAACGGAGGCTGTNTTNGCCTCAGCTCGTGTTGGGGCATCTACTCTGCTCATTACCCAAAACCTTGACACTGTTGGTCAAATGTCATGTAACCCATCTATCGGGGGCGTTGGCAANGGACACCTTGTAAAAGAAATAGATGCTTTGGGTGGAATCATGGGTAAAGCTGCAGATATGGCTGCTATTCATTATAAAACCTTAAACGCATCGAAGGGAGCGGCTGTTGCGGCAACTAGGGTTCAGTGTGACAGGACTCTTTACAAAAAATCAGTGAAAGGTTTTATTGAAAAGCCTGAAATTTTGGATCTTTACGCCGATAGCGTGCAAGATTTAATAGTTGAAAAAAGCTCAGTTAAAGGGGTTATCTCAAAAGGAGGCATTAAGTTCTTTTCTAACACTGTTGTTATAACAACAGGAACTTTTCTTTATGGAAAGATNTTCGTTGGCAATATGACTAATGAGGGGGGAAGAGCTGGGGATTTACCATGTAATGAGTTAGCTANTAGACTTAGAAAGTTTGGTTTCAAATGTGGAAGACTTAAAACAGGCACGCCCCCGCGTTTGGACGGAAGAACTTTAGACTATTCTCAATTTGAAGAGCAATGGGGAGATACGAAAGATATACCTTTTTTTTCGTTTTCTAATTTTCCTAGAAAGAAAAAATTTAATAAGCAAGTTTGCTGTTGGATTACAAAGACTAATAAAGTTACACATAAGATCATAGAAGATTCGTTACATTTATCTCCAATGTTCAGTGGGATAATTAAGGGGTCTGGGCCAAGGTATTGCCCTTCTATTGAAGATAAAGTTGTAAGGTTCTCGGGAAAGGACTCTCATCATATTTTTTTAGAACCAGAAGGATTATTCACAAATGAAATTTATCCAAACGGTGTATCTACAAGTTTACCAATTGAAGCACAAATAAAGATGATTAACTCTATACCAGGTCTTGAAAAAGCCCACATTCTTAGGCCAGGATACGCAATTGAATATGATTACTACGATCCAAGGTGCTTGTTTTCCACTCTAGAAACAAAGAGAATAGCTAATTTATTTTTTGCGGGTCAAATAAATGGGACAACTGGTTATGAAGAAGCGGCAGCACAAGGTTTAATTGCTGGCATGAATGCGGCCAGAAAATCGGCCCAACAAAGTATGTTTGTTCCTGATAGAAAAGAAAGTTACATTGGAGTTTTAATTGACGACCTCGTAACGTTAGGAGTAACGGAGCCATATCGAATGTTCACTAGCAGGGCGGAAAATAGATTAAATTTAAGAGAAGATAATGCTAACCTGCGGTTATATAAAGTAGCGTTGGACTTTGGCCTTATCAGTGCATCTGAGTTTAAAAAAACAAACCAAATTTCTATCAAAATCAAGGAATTAACAACTATTTTAAAAAAAATAAAAATTCAACCTAAACCAGACATGAAAAAACAGTTTCATACTTTTTTTGGGACGGAGCTGACTAAATTAGTATCAGCCATCGATCTATTGAGGCGACCTAACGTACGTATAACTAATCTCATACGTTTTCTTGAGGAAACAAACTTAGGCTTTGAAATAAATGATTTCTCTAGCTCAGTTCAAAAACAAGTTGAAATTCAAACAAAGTACGAGGGTTACATACAAAGACAAAATGCTGAAAACAATCTGCGTGCAACTTCATTAAAAACAAGTATCCCACTAGAATTTGATTATCAAAAAGTCAAAGGATTATCGGCTGAAGCCCTCCAGAAACTTTCGAGTATAAAGCCAAAAACTTTATCACAAGCNTCACGTATTGCTGGGGTAACNCCTGCAACGATTTCATTGCTTTCTGTTGTATTGAAAAAAATGAAGAAAACAGAACCTGCTTAAAGCAGAAAAGATTATGATAGACCGTGTAAACTTAGGGCTGGTGTTGGCCAAACATCAACTGGTGTTTGATTCAAGAGCGCTTGCACAGTTAACCTCTTACATTCTGTTANTAGATAAGTGGAATAAAATACACAATATCACAGGACTGAATAATTTTGACGATATGNTGAAAACGCATGTTCTTGATAGTTTAATAGCTTTGAAAGAACTTGAAACNATGTTTCTTAGTAAAAAATTTATTGAAGTTATAGATATAGGGTCAGGAAATGGAACTCCCGGTATACCTTGGGCTATAGCAAAAAAAGAAATTAATCTATCGTTAGTTGAAAAAAACCAAAAAAAGACAGCCTTTTTGCATAGTGCAATTCAGTCACTGGAGTTAAACAAAAGAGTAACGATCTATAATAAGAGATTTGAAAATCTAGCTATCAATAAGACCTTTGACGTTATTACATCTAGGGCTTTGATGAATCCTGAAAGTTTTGTTAACAATACAGTTAACTTTGGAGGGAAAAAAACGGTTTGGTTGATCATGACAACAAATGAAAAAATGGAGTCTATGAAAGAACAAGTTTTAAAAGAAAAAGGATTAGTAAAAGTTTTAGAAAAAACGTATGAGATAAAATACTCTGATGAATTTAAGACTCCAAAAAAGAAAATTATAATGATTCAAAATCAAAATTAAACTCAATAGCTAATGACGATAAAACTTTCAATTGCAAATCAAAAAGGCGGTGTTGGTAAAACTACAACCGCTGTCAATACATCGGCGGTCTTGTCTGATGCTGGAATGAAAGTTTTACTTATTGACCTTGATCCTCAAGCAAATGCAACTATGGGAAGCGGGGTAAATAAGGAAAAAATTAAAAATTCAGTTTACGAAGNGCTTATTGGGCTTGAAGACCTAGCATCAATAATTATAGANACCAACTTTGGTTATGACCTTTTACCATCCAACAGGGAACTGATAGGGGCNGATCTTGACCTTGTTGATGTCGAAGAAAGAGAATATCGGCTTAAAGCAGGACTTCAGTCAATAGAGAGCAATTACGATTATATAATTATAGACTGCCCTCCTTCACTTTCTTTATTAACTTTAAACGGCTTNTGCGCNTCTAATGGGGTTNTAATACCNATGCAGTGTGAATATTTTGCTCTCGAAGGTTTATCGGATCTTATTAAATCGGTGAGAGTAGTACACAGCAATTTCAATGCAAATCTTTCAAAAATTGGGCTCCTTAGGGTAATGTTTGACCCAAGAGTAACTTTATCTCAAGATGTGAGCGCCCAATTGATAGAACATTTTGGTTCTAAAGTTTTCAGTACTATTATTCCAAAAAATGTTCGCTTAGCAGAGGCTCCAAGCCATGGTTTGCCTGTAACCGTTTATGATTCTAAGTCTAGGGGTTCTATGGCCTATAAAGCTTTTGGAGAAGAGCTTATCAACAGATACAATCCTATTTAAAAGAGAAATTCACNATGAAAAAAAGAGGTTTAGGCAGAGGGTTAAAAGAATTACTTGGTGAGACAGATGTTTCAGTTGAGTCTGTTAGTCAGCAAAACTTAAATATTGACTCAATAATCCCAGGCTCATCGCAACCCAGAGGGGAAATCAAGGACGAACCTTTGCAAGAACTAGCCGCTTCGATCAGAGAACAGGGCCTACTACAACCTATTGTAGTCAGGAAAGTTCAGCCTAATAAAAAATTCGGCCAGAGATATGAAATAATTGCTGGCGAAAGGAGGTGGAGAGCATGCAAGTTGGCTGACTTAAAAGAAATCCCTGTTGTAATAAAAAATGTAAACAATCAAACTGCTGTAGCTTTAGCGCTCATTGAAAACTTACAAAGAGAGAATTTAAATGTTCTTGAGCAAGCTGAGGGAATTTCTCGTCTTATTAATGAATTTAATTTAACTCATATTCAGGCAGCGAAGACTTTAGGTAAATCAAGAGCCTCCGTTTCGAATTTATTACGACTCTTGAGTGCGCCATCTTCAATAAAAGTCTTTTTACAAGAAGGAGTTCTTGAACAAGGGCATGTAAGGGCACTGCTACCGTTACCAGTTGCTGATCAAGTGGCGTTGAGTACTCAAGTGAAAAATAATTCTCACTCTGTTAGATGGGTGGAGCAAAAAGTTAAATTATTACTTGAAAATAATCACCCAAATAGACAAAAAATAAATGGTAAAAATAGTAAAAGTCTCGATGCTCAAAAATTAGAGAACTTAATATCAGAGCACCTTAATCTAAAAGTAAGACTTAGAGAAATTTCGAGTCAGAAGGGTGAAATTAAAATAGCTTACAATACAGTTGAGGAGTTCCAAGGTTTTTTAGAAAAGTTAAAAATCACTCACTAAATGCTCGCCATTAATCATAAAGTATTCTTATTAATTTCTGTCATTTGGTTTAGTTTTTACCTAGCAATTCTCTTTTTTTTCTCTCAAACTGAAGCGATAAACTTTTTTTTTGGTCTCGGAATTTACTTCCTGAGTTTTTCTTTTTTTCTAATAAATTTTTTATTATTAAGAAGATTAAAATTGAGCCCAAGTATATTTTTTTTTATGCTTCTTGTTGTAAATGGGTTTAAAATAATTTTTATAGTTATGTTTACATATGTGTTAATGAGCACATANTTTGCCCCTAACTGGCTTTTTTTTCTNATTGGGCTAATACTAGCGTTGAAAACTACATTTTATGTCTTTNTTCCAAAAAAGCGAACTTCAAGCACTCTTGAAAATACTCANCAAATNAACCATAATNNTTAGTTACGGAAATATTTTTAACTATGGCTTCAGAATCTCAAACTTCATCAGAATACGTTAACCATCATTTAATGCACTTAAATAATGTAGGNGAAACACCTAAGGGGTTGGTTGATCTTTCAGTACTCAACATTGACACTCTTTTTTGGAGTNTATCAATGGGNTTGCTTACAATATTTCTTTTTTGGATGGCTGCAAGAAAGGCAACTTCACAAGTTCCTGGAAAGTTTCAATGCGCAATTGAAATGCTNGTTGAGCTTGTTGATAATCAGGCTAAAGGAATAGTGCACGGAGATAGAACATTTATTGCCCCTCTTGCTTTAACAGTATTTGTTTGGGTGTTTTTTATGAATGCGCTTGANTTACTACCTGTCGACTTGCCTCATTTTATTTTTGTGGCTGTNGGCCTTGGTGATTTAATTCATTACCACAGAATAGTACCAACAGCTGACTTAAATGGAACTATGGGGATGGCCTTNGGTGTGTTCGCGCTAATGATTTATTATAGTTTAAAGATTAAAGGACTTACAGGCTTTGTCAAGGAACTATTGTGTGCACCTTTCGGTTCTCACCCAGCATTATGGATATTTAATTTAGGATTAAATATTATAGAATTTGTCGCAAAAACTTTTTCAATCGGNATGCGCTTATTTGGCAATATGTACGCTGGTGAATTAATTTTTGTATTAATTGCTTTNTTGGGCGGAAGTGCAACAATTTTTGGTTTTATCGGGCATGTCTTTGCTGGTACAGTATGGGCCATTTTCCACATTTTGATAATNACGCTTCAGGCGTTTATTTTTATGATGCTTACATTGGTTTATATTGGACAAGCGCATGAGTCACATTAATAAATAAATTTAATAGGAGAAGTTATGGAATCGGTCGTAGGTTTTGTCGCGTTGGCCGCAGGGCTAATAATNGGACTTGGTGCAGCAGGAGCGTGTATCGGGATTGGAATAATGGGCAGTCGATTTTTAGAGGCTTCTGCCAGACAACCTGAGCTTATGGATACTCTTCAAACCAAAATGTTTTTATTGGTTGGNTTAATTGATGCAGCTTTTATTATAGGGACGGGCATCGCCCTTTGGTATACAACAGCAAATCCGTTCGTAAGTTAAAAAAGAGGTAGCTCATGAACTTAAATGCGACCCTATTTGCACAACTAGTTGTTTTCTTTGTACTTGCATGGTTTACGATGAAGTTTGTATGGCCACCAATCATCAAAGCTATTGATGAAAGAACTCGAAAAATNGCAGAGGGATTGGANTTTGCGGAAAAATCAAAGTTAGAACTCAAAAATGCTGAACAGAAAGCTGAAAAAGATTTAGTGAAGGCACTGGAAGAAATTCGNACTCGTTTGCAAGAGTCGGAATTGCGGGCTTCAGAAATAATNGAAGAAGCAAAGGCAACAGCCTCTGAGGANGCCCTGAAAATAATTGAAGCGGCAAAAAAAGATGCTTCAGCGGAGATGATGAAGATCAAAGAGCATATCAGAAAGGAAGTATCNATTCTTGCNATACACGGTGCTGAGCAGATTTTNAAAAAAGAGATAGACCAAAANGCACATGATAAGATTTTGAAAGAAATTGAGGCGGAGTTGTAAGTATGGCTGAAGCGATNACACTAGCTAGGCCNTACGCTGAAGCATTGTTTAAAATNACAAAAGAAAGTTTNGCTCCTTCNAANGAAGANATCGATTTGTTAGACGTGATTTTTCACGATAAAAATCTTTTAGAATTTCTCGCGAATCCAACCATCTCAAAAGAAGAAGCAGAGAATTTTGTTTGGTCCTTACTGCCACAAAACTTCAATGAAAGTTTAAAGAGGTTAATTTGCNTATTGATAGAAAATTCCAAAATCNCTATTTTTGGTGAAATCCTTTCTCAATATAAAGCGCTAAGAAACCAAGAAAACAAAATATTAGACGCAGTCATTGATTCTGCATTTGAGTTGACAGACCANCAGAAANAATCAATCAATGCCACCTTGGAGAGAAAATTTAAAAAAGCTTTTAATATTAGTTACGTTATCAATAAGAATTTNATCGGTGGTATGAAAATTACTATTGGCGATAATGTTATTGACGGTACAGTTCTTCATAAACTCGATTCACTTCGAGTAGCCGTAGTAAAAACTTAATGCAACCATTTTGCAGGAGCCCTAATGCAACTTAATCCATCTGAAATTAGTGAAATTATTAAAGAAAAGATAAGCGGAGCAAATGTTTCTTCAGANACCTCAAATCAAGGAACAGTTGTCACTGTTACCGATGGAATTTGTAAAATTCATGGTTTATCNGAGGCCATGCAAGGAGAGATGCTCGAGTTTCCAAATAATATTTTCGGGTTAGCCTTAAACCTCGAAAGAGACTCTGTAGGGGCAGTTGTTTTGGGGGACTATGAAAATATTGCTGAGGGTGANGTTGTAAAATGCACTGGAAGGATACTTGAAGTTCCAGTGGGGGAAAAACTCATAGGAAGAGTGGTTAATGCTTTGGGTCAGCCTATTGATGGTAAAGGAGATATCAAGGCTGNAGAAACGGCTCCAATTGAACAAATTGCTCCTGGGGTAATTGCTAGAAAATCAGTCTCGCAGCCGCTACAAACTGGATTAAAAGCTATTGATTCAATGGTTCCAATTGGACGAGGTCAACGTGAATTAATAATNGGTGATAGGCAAACTGGAAAAACAGCGCTNGCTATTGACACAATCATCAATCAAAAAGGAAAAGATGTTGTTTGCATTTACGTGGCTATAGGACAAAAGGCATCTTCAATAAAAAACGTTGTTAGGTCATTGGAGGAAAACTCTGCTATGTCATTTACGATNGTTGTTGCGGCTGCTGCCTCAGAATCTGCCGCCATGCAATATCTATCTCCTTACTCTGGTTGTGCGATGGGTGAGTACTTNAGGGATAGGGGTAAAGATGCATTGATCGTTTATGATGACCTTTCCAAACAAGCTGTTGCATACAGACAAGTTTCTCTGCTTTTGAGAAGACCCCCTGGTAGGGAAGCTTTTCCAGGAGATGTATTCTATCTTCATTCAAGGCTTTTAGAGAGAGCGGCAAGGGTTAATGAGGATTACGTAGAAAAATTTACGAAGGGNGCNGTCAAAGGAAAGACTGGTTCTCTAACTGCTTTGCCTATAATTGAAACTCAAGCAGGAGATGTTTCTGCTTTTGTTCCAACAAATGTAATTTCGATAACTGATGGTCAAATATTTCTAGAGACAAGTTTATTTAACTCGGGGGTTCGGCCTGCAATTAACGCGGGAATTTCAGTTTCAAGAGTCGGAGGAGCTGCGCAAACCAAGCTTATTAAAAGTCTTTCAGGAGGAATACGAACAGATCTTGCCCAGTATAGAGAACTAGCAGCTTTTGCTCAGTTTGCTTCCGATTTAGATGAGGCAACCAGAAGGCAGCTTGACAGAGGTGCTAGGGTGACTGAACTCTTAAAACAACAACAATATTCACCGTTGGCAATTTCAATAATGGGATTATCTCTTTTTGCCATAAATAAAGGTTATTTTGACGATGTCGAAGTTGGAGATGTTCTGAAAGTTGAAAAAGAATTGCAAACTTTCTTTGAAGCCGATAGAGAACTTAAATCTTTGCTAGAAAAAATCCAGAAAAGTGAAAAATTAGACGAAAAAACAGAGTCATCTCTTGCCAAAGGGATTGAAGAATTTAAAAAGACAATAGGAAAATAAATATATTATGGCTGTTGGCAAGGAAATAAGAACAAAGATAAAAAGTGTTGAAAATACTAGAAAGATTACAAAAGCAATGGAAATGGTTGCAGCATCAAAAATGCGCAAAGCACAAGATAGAATGCTAGCTTCAAGACCATACAATGATAAGCTTGAGAGTATTATTAGTCATTTTGCTCAGTCCAATCCTGAGTACGTTCACCCTTTTATGCAGAGTTACGATGACGCCAAGGCTGTAGGGTTGGTAGTTGTATCGACAGATAAAGGTTTGTGTGGTGGTTTAAATACTAATACTTTTAGACAAGTACTTAATAAAGTCCAAAAAATTGAATCCAAAGGGAAAAAAGTGTATGCAGTTGCTATTGGAACAAAAGCAATGAATTTTTTGAGTCGAATTGATGTGGAAGTACTAGCTAGTTATTGTCAGGTGGGCGATAAACCAGAACCAGACAAACTAAATGGAGCAATTAAGGTAATATTAGACCTTTATCAAAAAGGTTCTTTGTCAGATATCAGTCTTTTTTATAACAAATTTATAAATACTATGCGGCAGGAACCCCAAATTCATAAACTCCTTCCTCTCAACACAAGTGATTTAAATCCAATTAACGATTACTCTTGGGATTATATGTACGAGCCCGAGGCAACAAAATTAGTTGATGGGTTAGTTTTAAGGTATGTGGAAACAATAAGCCATCAAGCGTTGTTGGAAAATATTGCGTCAGAGCAATCCGCAAGAATGGTTGCAATGAAAGCCGCTACTGATAACGCAGGTAACGTTATAGAAGAGTTAAAGCTTGTCTACAACAAAACAAGGCAAGCAGCAATAACCAAGGAACTTTCGGAAATAGTGGCGGGAGCTGCCGCCGTATGATTAACAAAATTTGTTGAGGTAATTTATGGCAGAAGGAAAAATAGTTCAGTGCATTGGAGCTGTAGTCGACGTTGAATTTCCACGTGAGGGCATCCCAAAAGTTTATGATGCTTTAAAAATGGATAACTCAGATTTAACGTTGGAGGTTCAGCAACAGCTTGGGGATGGAGTTGTCAGAACAATAGCCCTTGGGTCTTCTGACGGCTTGAAAAGAGGCATGGTAATTAAAAATACTGGGGCTCCAATAACTGTTCCTGTAGGCAAAGGAACCTTGGGGCGCATTATGGATGTGCTTGGAAATCCAATAGATGAAGTTGGTCCAGTAGAAACGGAACAAGTTGCAGAGATTCACAGGTCTGCTCCTAGTTATGAAGATTTATCGCCATCTCAAGAGCTTCTTGAAACTGGCATTAAAGTTATAGACTTAANCTGTCCTTTTGCCAAGGGAGGAAAGGTTGGCTTATTTGGGGGCGCTGGAGTAGGGAAAACGGTAAACATGATGGAGTTGATTAATAACATTGCTAAAGCTCATTCAGGATTNTCNGTTTTNGCTGGTGTNGGAGAAAGNACNAGAGAAGGTAACGATTTTTACCACGAAATGATAGAAGCTGGAGTTGTTAACCCAGATGANTTTCCTAGTTCTAAAGTTTCAATGGTNTATGGGCAAATGAATGAGCCNCCAGGAAANAGNCTACGGGTCGCTTTGACGGGATTGACGATTGCTGAGTCTTTCCGTGATGAAGGTAAAGATATTTTATTCTTCGTGGATAATATCTATCGATACACTTTGGCAGGAACAGAGGTATCAGCTTTATTGGGTAGAATGCCGTCTGCTGTGGGTTATCAGCCAACACTTGCTGAGGAGATGGGTAAACTACAGGAGAGGATTACCTCAACAAAAACTGGTTCAATTACGTCTATTCAGGCAGTTTATGTTCCAGCTGACGACCTAACTGATCCTTCTCCAGCTACAACATTCGCTCATTTAGACTCTACAGTAGTATTGTCTAGAGATATAGCAGCTCTAGGTATTTATCCAGCTGTGGATCCGTTAGACTCTACGTCAAGGCAGCTTGACCCCAATGTCGTCGGAAAGGAGCACTACGAAGTTGCAAGGGCTGTTCAAGGCACATTACAACGGTATAAGGAGTTAAGAGATATTATTGCGATATTGGGTATGGACGAACTTGCCCCAGAGGATAAATTGGTTGTTGCCCGAGCTCGAAAAATGCAACGATTTCTTTCTCAGCCATTTCACGTAGCCGAGGTCTTTACTGGGTCTCCTGGTAAATACGTTAGCCTTAAAGACACAATTAAAGGCTTTAAGATGATTGACTCTGGAGAATTAGATCATTTACCAGAACAAGCTTTTTACATGGTTGGAACAATTGACGAAGCGATAGAAAAAGGTAAAAAGGTTCAGTAATGTCTCCTACTAATTCAAGTATCCAATTAGAAATCGTCTCTGTACAAGAGAATTTATTTTCTGGGAAAACTGCTTTTGTTGTTGTTCCTGGAGTTGATGGTGAATTAGGTATTTACCCAAAACACAGTCCTTTGTTAACCCAGATTAAACCAGGGACTTTAAAATTTCGGGCTGTTGAATCAGATAAAGATTCATATTTTTTTGTTGCGGGTGGATTTTTAGAGGTTCAACCTGACGTTGTGACTGTTTTAGCTGATGTTGCAATTCGCGGAGAAGATCTCGACGAGGAGAGGGCAGAAGGTGCAAGAAAACAAGCAGAAGAAGTTTTGCTCAATAAAAAAGGTGACAAGATTTCCATTGCTTCGGCTCAAGCAGAACTATCTTATGCTCTGGCCGAACTTTCAACAATCAGGAAAATCAATAATAGAGGTTAGCTATAATATCGACTGGTCGTTTTATTAGAGCTTTAAAACAAGAAAAGGTAGATCAAGTTCCTGTATGGCTAATGAGGCAAGCAGGAAGGTATCTGCCTGAATATAATAAAACTCGGGCTAAAGCTGGCTCCTTCATGAATTTATGCAAAACTCCTGAACTGGCTTGCGAGGTAACACTGCAGCCTATAGAACGATATAAATTTGATTCTGCCATCTTGTTTTCGGATATCCTTACTATTCCCGATGCATTAGGTTTAGGACTTCATTTCGTTGATGGGGTGGGCCCAAAATTCGAAAAGCAAATTAACTCAGAGAGCGATTTAGACGACCTTATACAAAAAGATCCCATCGACAACCTCTCCTATGTTGGCGATGCTGTTAACTTAATAAGAAAAACACTCACAACGGATGTACCTCTAATTGGCTTCTCTGGCAGCCCATGGACTTTGGCTTGCTATTGTCTCGCTGGTGGTAGTTCAAGGGATGAGTTTATCCAGATTAGAAGATGGATGTACTCAAGGCCCGATTTAGTAACCCAGTTGCTTGAGAAATTAACAGGACAAATAATTGATTATTTACAAATGCAAATCGATAACGGTGCAAATGTAATAATGATTTTTGATTCATGGGGTGGATTACTATCCAACCGAAATTTTAAAGATTATTCTCTCAAGTATCACCAAATAATATTATCAACCATTCAGGAAAAAAATCCTCAAATTCCTACGATACTTTTTGTAAAAGGCGGAGGTCAATGGTCAAAAATACTTGCAGAAACTGGTTGCTCTGCTTTAGGAATTGACTGGACGAGTGACTTGGTACAATTAAAAAAAGAAGTAAATGGTAAATGTGCGGTACAGGGAAATTTAGATCCTGCCGTGCTTTTAGGTAGTGAAAAGTTTATAAGAAACGAGGTAAATACTCTTTTTAGAAATTTAAAAAAAGAAAACCTTGAAAAGGGTTATGTTTTTAATTTAGGCCATGGAATCTCCCAACATACCCCACCCGAAAACGTAGAAATATTAGTTGACGCTATAAGAAATTTTTCAAGCGAATAAAATGATTGCTCAGGTAGTTATAGACCTCCCTGGTATTGAAAAATTAAGTTACTATTCAAAAACGCTCAATGACCTAGAAGTTGTGTTTCCTGGCGACTGGGTTGTCGTAGAGGTGAAAAAAAAACTTCATGTCGGTTTAGTTGTTGAAACGTTAAGAGAGACTCCTCCCTATAAGTTAAAAGGAATAACAAAGCGACTATCTTCTATTCCAAAAGTTGATAAAAAATGGATAGATTTCGTGATTTTTGCTTCTCGTTATTACCATCGACCATTAGGGCAAGTTGCCTTTAATTCATTTCCATCTCCCTTAAAAAATCCAGCAAATTTTCTAGGAAAACAACAGATAATTGACAAAAAATATTTTAGCGAGGTTTCCCAGAAACGCCCGTCACAAATAAAAAAGGATGATGTTACCCTTCAATGGTTTCTAAACAAAGAACAAAAAAGATGCTGTGTAAGAATAAAAGAAAACAACAAACCAAAACTACTTTTTGGAATCACGGGATCTGGCAAAACGAGAGTGTATTTTTCAGAAATTCGTGACCTATTAAAAGAGGATAAAGATTCTCAAATTCTTTACCTTGTCCCTGAAATTGGGTTAACTCCACAACTTAAGCAATCAATCGAACTTTATTTTCCAGATATAAAACACGAAATATATACAAGTACTCAAACCCCTCTGAACCGAGCCAAGACTTGGATATTAGCGAGCAGCGGTAAAATTCGCTTAATACTTGGTACTAGAATAGCTACATTTCTTCCAATGCCAGCTTTAAAATTAATAATAATAGATGAAGAACACGATTCTTCTTTTAAACAGCATGAAGGCTTTCGTTTTTCAGCAAGGGACCTGTCAATATTCCAAGCAAAAAATTTAAATGCAAAGATTATTTTGGGTTCTGCGACCCCAAGTCTTGAGTCTTTAGCGCAGGTCACCAAGGGTCATTATGATTTGTTAAAACTGGAAAAAAGAGCTACAGGAAGACCTGTGAGTAAAGTAACAGTAATCAAGAAAACATCCTTCTCCTTTGAAAATGGATTATCTGAGCAAACATTGGATTCAATAAGAAAACACATAAATGCAAGTAATCAAGTACTTATTTATCTCAATCGAAAAGGATGGGCTCCTGTTTTGACATGCACATCATGTGGTTGGTCGTCTACATGCGTAAACTGCAGTGCAAATCTAGTTCTACATAAAAATGGTAGTCAAATTTTAATGTGTCACTTTTGTGGCTACTCGGAAGATCGTATAGAAAACTGTCGAGTTTGTAATTCTAACGCGTTAAAACTTATTGGGATGGGTACTGAAAAACTTGAGGAAAAATTAACACATCTCCTACCGAATGCCAGAATACTAAGAATTGATAGAAATACTATACAAAAAAAGAAGCAGTTTAGGGAATACTTAACCAAAATTAAAAATAAAGAAGTTGATGTTTTAATAGGTACGCAAATATTAACTAAGGGTCACGATTTTGAGAGCGTTACTTTGGTAGTAGCGGTAGACATTGAGTCCAATCTTAAACACCCAGACTTTCGTGCGTCCGAAAGAGCATTTCAAGCATTGATGCAAGTTGCTGGAAGAGCTGGAAGACATGTCACGGATTCCAAGGATGTGTTAGAGCCAGAATTTATTTTAGAAGTTCTAGACACTGACAGTGCATTCATCCAGTGTGTAACAAAATACGAATATACTGACTTTGCTAATAAATTGATTGATGAACGACGGCAATGGAATCTACCCCCCTTTACCAATATCGCAATCATAGACTTAAGTTACTCAGACCAGTCAGTACTAAAAACATACACAGATCATTTGCTGGGGAAAGTTAACCATGAAATAAATATCGAAAAAATTAAAACCGTCACAGCAAATGGACCGCTTAAAGTTTATCCAGAGAGATTAAAAAAAACTTACCGATCTCGTTTGATTCTTGAATCGAAAAAAAGATCGGACCTCCATTCAATACTTTTCAAATTACGAACTAATTTATTAAAAGGACCTGTAAAAGCTGTGGTTGATGTTGATCCTGTAGACTTCTAATTAGACTTTTTCAGAGACAATTACCATAACCTTTG
>NYVY01000041.1 GCA_002684875.1 Pseudomonadota bacterium | reverse complement strand
GATCTTCAATTGCAGCCTTAATTCGAAAAAAAAAATTAGCGAATGAGGTTTTGGGAGTTGATCTAGAAAGCTCTTTGGTCAGGGGAGAAAACAAGTATTTTCATAAAATCTCAAATTCATTGGAAAACTTTGGAGATGCGGATTTATTAATTATTGCATTGCCAATTTCTGAAGTTCCAAAACTTATATGCTATTTGACTGAAGGCAGTAGATACAAAAGATTTGAGTTGATTACCGACGTGGCGAGTAACAAAGACCCTATTCTCGAAAGTTTATTAAAAATTGAAAAATCGGATTTGTTAAGTATGTCAGAAAGATTTGTTTCTAGTCATCCATTGGCAGGTTCAGAAAAAGGGGGTTGGAAAAATGCAAGTTCTTCGTTNCTTGAAGAATGCATTGTATTGCTTGGAGAATTAAATCTAAATGGGGAAACTCCAGCTTGTGACAATCTTCAACAAACTTCTAACAAAAGCAAAAGGTTTAAACTACTCGAGGATTTTTGGACCAATCTTGGATGTTGCGTCGTACGTTTCCCGATAGAGGAGCATGATAAACTCCTGTCATTGATCAGTCATTTTCCACATTTTCTAGCTTTTAGCACAGGACAATTTTTAGCTTCTTCGGAGTATGCTGATGTTGCGCAATCTGTTTACGGACCTGGGTTGCGAGATTTTACAAGAATAGCTGAAGCACCTCCAGATCTTTGGGTCAATATATTTATTAAAAATANGAAANATATNTTAGAGCATGCTTATCGTTGGAGAAATAACTTTGAAAATCTAGTTGAAGCTTTAGAAAAAAGAGACGAGAATGCTTTAAAAAAAGTTTTAGAGCAGTCCTCCCATTGGAGGTCACGGTTTTTAGNCATNAAGAAGAAAAGCTAAGTGGTCAAACAATGAATAAAACAANTAGCTCGTCTTATTTACCTTTAACGGTTAGATCAAGCATAGGCNGATCAATTGTTTTGCCTGCGAGTAAAAGTATTTCAATTCGGGCTTTATTACTAGCTTCTCTCGGTGAGGGAGAGATAAAAATAGATAATTTTTTAGTATCTGAAGATACTCTTGTGATGGTTGGGCTGTTNGAACGCCTAGGCATAGTNATTGATTTAAACCGTAGAGATTTTGACTATAACNGGTCAAAAAACGTAAATAGTTTTTGTGTTACTAAGGGAGGTAAAGGCTTCTTTAAAGCCTTGAATAACGAGGAAAGTATAAAGCTAGATGTGCAGAACTCNGGGTTATCTGTTAGAACAATATTACCAGTTCTTGCATTNATGATGATGATGCCTTCCGCTAATTGCGGNTTNATCGAGATTGATGGAGTTCAGAGGATGAGAGAGAGACCACTATCGGCTCTGTTTGAAGTTTTAACTAATATAGGCGCAGACTTTGATTTTCTCTATGATTATGGTTGTTTACCTTGTAGGTTGAATAGGTCGAAACCAATTATAACTGATCAAATAATTGTGGACACTAATCATTCTAGCCAAAGTTTGACTGGGTTACTACAGGCCTTTCCCTTACTTAACAACCTTTTTGAAAAAAAAATTGTGATCAAAGCCTCCAATAAAATTATAAGTAGACCTTATGTTGATATGACCCTTAAAGTTTTAAAGGAGTTTGGTTGCAAAGTAACAGAATCGGAGTNAGGTTCCTTTAGTTCGGAATCTAGTAGGATAATTCCACCAAAAAGGTACTTTGTGGAAGGGGATGCTTCCTCTGCAAGTTATTTTCTAGTAGCTGCCTGTTTGGGTAATGGCTCTCTAAAGATTTATGGGTTGAATAGGAATTCGGTACAGGGTGATATACAGGTTGTTGCACTACTCGAAAAAATGGGTGCCAATGTCAAATGGAATGACAATTTTTTGGAGGTTTCCTCTAGTCAACCTTTAGTTGGTAGAGATATTGATTGCGAAACTATACCTGATGGAGCCATGGCACTTTCAGCTTTGGCTATTTTTTGTAGTTCACCCACCAAGTTGATAAACATCGGCTCTTGGAAGGTGAAGGAAACAGACAGGATATNTGCAATTGTTGAGGGATTAAAAAGTTTAGGGGTAAAGGTTGAATTTGGGGACGACTGGCTTATCATTTGGCCAAGTTCAAAGTTGCAAGCTGCAAAAATTAAAACATTTGAAGATCACAGAATCGCTATGACTTTCTCTCTTGCTTCATTTCAGCATCAGGAAGAGAAAGGACAAATTAAAAGACTGGTTGAAATTGAGAATCCGAACTGTGTTAGGAAAACCTTCCCCAGCTTTTTTGATGAATTTGCACGGGTTTGCTCGGCTGGTATCCCAGTTATTACCATAGACGGACCAACCGCTTCAGGAAAAGGGACTGTTGCTCGGCTGGTTTCGGAACGGCTAGGGTTCAATCTTCTCGACAGTGGTATGTTCTACAGAGTATTAGCATTAAATATTTTAATTAAAGATATTAATCAAGAAGATGTTGAAGCAATTGTTGCATGTGCGCAAACTCTTAATGTCAGGATATGGGATAATCAAGTTTGGTTAGAGGAAAAAAATGTGTCTGACGAAATTAGACTTGAGTCGGTTGGAATGTTGGCCTCAGTAATAGCGAAGATTGGCCAAGTGAGAAATACATTAATGCGGCATCAAAGAGATTTTGCGAGATACCCAGGTCTTGTCGCTGACGGGAGGGATATGGGAAGCATTGTATTTCCTGAAGCCACTGTAAGGGTGTTTTTAACTGCAAAATTGGAAATAAGGGCTAAAAGGCGCTTCAAGCAATTGATTGAGAAAGAAATTCCTTGTACACTTAATGACATTTTGCAGGATATCTCGTCTCGTGACACGAACGATTATGAAAGAGATGTGGCATCCTTATCGCTCGCGAAGAAAAATGCGTCATTTATTATTGACAGTTCAGAAAAATCTGTAACCGATGTTGTGGACTCGATAGTTTCGACGTTTAAAAATTTTTTGCGGAAATTTTAACATTAGTTTTTTTAATTATTTATGAATGCGCAACCAACCAACTCTATGACAACAACCGAAACCGACACAGAATCATTTGCGTCCTTATTTGCTGAATCAATCTCTAAACAGGAAATGAGGACTGGAGAAGTAATAACAGCCGAAGTGGTACGAATCGATCAAAATCACGTAATAGTTAATGCTGGACTTAAGTCAGAAAGCTTTATTCCTGTNGAAGAATTTTTTAATGACCAACGAGAGCTCGATGTAAAAGAAGGAGATTTCGTTTCAGTTGCCATCGAGTCTCTTGAAGATGGAAGGGGAGAAACAAAACTCTCTAGAGACAGGGCTAAAAGGCTCGCTGCTTGGATTAGTTTGGAAAAAGCACTTGATGCTGGCGATTTAATTACAGGTACAGTTACTGGAAAAGTAAAAGGTGGTCTAACTGTAATGACCAACGGAATAAGAGCTTTTTTGCCNGGTTCGTTAGTTGATGTAAGACCAGTGAAGGATACGTCCCATATAGAAGGAAAGACACTAGACTTTAGAGTTATCAAATTGGATCGTAGACGGAACAATGTGGTTCTTTCCCGCCGTGCTGTTGTGGAAATTACCATGGGTGAAGAAAGAGGGAAACTAGTCGAATCCTTAACTGAAGGAGCATCGGTTAAGGGATTAGTGAAAAACATCACAGATTATGGTGCATTCATCGATTTAGGCGGTATAGATGGATTACTTCATATCACTGATATGGCTTGGAAGAGAGTTAGACATCCATCTGAAGTTTTGTCGATAGGTCAGGAGATAACTGCTAAGGTATTAAAATTTGACCAAGATAAGAACAGAGTCTCGTTAGGGATGAAACAACTGGGAGATGATCCCTGGGANGGNGTTCTTAGAAGGTATCCGCCCCAAACNAGGGTGTTTGGAAAAGTTACAAATATTACTGATTATGGTGCTTTCGTTGAGATAGAGCCAGGCATCGAGGGTTTAGTTCACGTGTCTGAGATGGATTGGACAAATAAGAACGTTAATCCAGGGAAGGTCGTCCAAAGTGGGGATGAGCTTGAGGTAATGATTCTTGAGATTGACGGAGAACGCCGTAGGATTTCTTTGGGGGTCAAGCAATGTCAGACAAATCCTTGGGAAGAGTTTGAAAATAGCACTCAAAAAGGAGATAAGGTTAAGGGTCCTATAAAGTCAATA
The DNA here is from genome assembly GCA_002684875.1 of Pseudomonadota bacterium. Classification (GTDB taxonomy): domain Bacteria; phylum Pseudomonadota; class Gammaproteobacteria; order Burkholderiales; family Burkholderiaceae_A; genus UBA7377. The sequence continues at coordinate 17,047 of NYVY01000041.1, read as the reverse complement.
ACAGATTTTGGAGTCTTCATTGGTCTTCCTGGTAACATTGACGGATTAGTGCATCTTTCTGATTTATCTTGGTCCGAGTCTGGAGATCAGGCTGTAAAGCAATTTAAAAAAGGAGAAGAGTTAGAAGCGATAGTGATGTCGGTTGATGTAGAGCGGGAGAGAATTTCGTTGAGTGTAAAACAGATGATCCCAGAGCCAGAAAATTCTAATTCAAAATTAGAAAAAGGACAGTTGGTTAATGGGACAGTTTTATCGATTGAACAAAAACAGGCCATCGTAAAACTCGAGAGTGGACAAGAATGTATTCTGCGAGCACCAGATGTATCTCGGGAAAAAGTTGAAGATATAAGAAATGTGCTTAATGAAGGCGACAAGGTTGAGGCTTTAGTCGTGAATCACAATAAGAAGTCTGGTGATGTAATGATTTCCATAAAAGCTAAGGATTTTGCTGATACTGCAGAGGTAATGGAGAAAATGGCTGCGGATAGCGGAAATCAATCAGGAAAAACTAATCTTGGAGCATTATTAAAAGCCAAATTAGACAGTTCCGAAGAAGATAAAGGTTGAATAATAGAAGGAGGGGTGTTTGACCAGATCCGAGTTAATAGATAGGCTAGTAGAAAGGCTGTCTGGAGNAAACGATAAAAATGCAAGTGTTGTTCGTGCAGAAATGAAAGACCAGTCCGTTGACTCCAAGGACGCAGATATTTGTGTTAGGGCAATTTTGAATTGCATGAGCTCCTCTCTTGTTGCGGGTAAGAGAATTGAAATCAGGGGTTTTGGATCTTTCGCGGTTAATCTGAGGCCAGCAAGAATTGGTCGTAATCCAAAAACTGGTGAAGCAGTGTCAGTCCCAGAAAAAAAAGTGCCTCACTTTAAATGCGGGAAGGAGTTGAGGCTCAGGATAAACGGATAATTATCAGATGAAATTTATTTTTTTCTTTGCAAAACTAATTTTTTTTATTTTTGTCTTTGTTTTCGCTTTAACTAATACGCATAATGTGACTCTGTATATCTTTCCTGGAGTCTTAGATTTAGNTGTCGATGCTCCATTGGTCTTATGGCTCTGCGGTTTTTTTCTCTTCGGCGTTATTTTTACGTTAGGAGCGTTGTTCCCAAGAATTCTTACGACAAAAAAAANAAAAAGCACAGATGTATCTTGAGATCTGGTGGCTACTAACAATCCCAGTCTTTTTTGTTCTAGGTTGGTTTACGTCCCGATGGGATCGAAAAAAAAGCAGGTTAAATAAATTAGCGAAGTCAAAAAGACTGGAGGATGTTATTTATTTTCTCTGTGAAGATAGTTATGAGTGTGCAACAAATGCATTGAAAAACTCAATAAAGAACTATGAAAAATCTTTAGTATTACAAAGATCACTTGGCACAATGTTTCGCAAGCAGGGTTTTTTTGATAAAGCAATAGAGACCCATGCAGCTCTTTTGTCAGTTCGAAAGATAGATAAGACGACTAAAGAGGCAATATTAATCGATTTGGCGAAGGACTATTTAGGAGCTGGTATTTTCGATAGAGCGATGGATGCATTATCACTGGTTAGTGGAAAAGAATTTCAAATTGAAATTTTATTTTTAAAGTTGAAAATAGAAGAGAGATTAAAAAACTGGGAAAAAGCCCTCGAAAGATTGGAAGATATTGAGCAGAAAGATTTAAGTAGTTATGTTGATNTCGATAGAGTAAGAGTTCATTTNTTATGCGAATTGATTGAACAAGGAAATAACAAATATATTAAAAAATTAAAAANTTTGAACAGTGAGCATCCGAGAGTAATGGGGGTATTGAGCGGTCGAAATAATAAAGTGAACCATGGTGATGCTGCATCGTTTATCTGTAATTCATGTGCCTCAAAATTCGATACTTTTTTTTGGCGTTGTCATTTTTGTGGGGTATGGGATTCATGCGATAAATTAATAAAAATTGATCTCTAATATGGAAAGAAATTTTCTCAACGCTTACAAAGGGTACATTAAATTGGTGCGTTTAGATAAGCCAATCGGTATCCTTCTTCTTTTATGGCCAACGCTGTGGGCAATTGTATTATCCTCTAAAGGCATCCCTGATGGAAATATACTTGGTATATTTATATTGGGAGTTATTTTGATGAGGTCAGCGGGTTGTATAGTGAACGACATTGTCGACAGGCAGTACGATATTAAAGTTGCCAGGACCGCCAACAGAGTTCTGTCTACAAACGAGGTTTCATTGCAGGAAGCTTCAGTCTTGCTTATAGGAATACTTTTATTAGCTGGTAGCCTTCTATTTTCCCTAAATGAAAAAACAATTCTTTTAGCTCTTGGGGCCTTATTTTTTACGGTTATTTATCCATTTTTTAAGAGGTTTTTTTTATTTCCACAGGCCATACTTGGTATTGCTTTTGGGTTTGGTATATTGATGGCTTATTCAGAGACAAAGGGCTCTCTTGAACCGATGGCATGGATTTTGTTTATAGGTAATTTTTTTTGGGCTTTGTCTTATGATACTGTTTATGCCCTTAGTGACATTGAAGATGATAAGAAGTTAGGCTTAAGAAGTAGCGCTATAACGTTGGGTGATAAAGTAATTCTCGGAATTTGCATCTTTCAAGGGATATTCTTGTTTTTAATGATCTCTCCTGTAGCTGTAATGGAAAACGGTATTATATATGGCTTTTTCTGGTTTCTTTCTGCATTGTATTCATATTATTTGTTTAAAAAACTGCTAGATATTGAACCAAATTATCAAAGAATATTTTTAGATAATCAAAGAGTAGGTGCTCTTCTTTTTTTAGGTTTTCTTATTGAATACGGAGTCTAGCTCAGAACAAATGGCTAAACTACGATCTCGAGCTTCAAAAACACCAGCGGTAATAGCTTCTGTAAGTAATTTTTTCTCAAAAGTTTTAAGTGCTGCTTCTGTAGTACCCCCAGGAGAAGTAACTTTTTTTCGCAAAGTAGCTGGAGACTCCTGAGATTTCTCTAATAGACTGATTGAACCTGCGGCAGTTTGAGTTACCAAGAGTAACGCTTCTTTTTTTGAAAGTCCAAACTTTTCGCCAGTTTCAGTAAGAATTTCAATAACTTTAAAAAAATATGCTGGACCTGAACCTGATATTGCGGTGACTGCATCTACTTTTTTTTCACTTTTTAGGAGTAATGTTTTTCCAAGGAGATTGAAAACGTCTTGCGCCAGAACTTTTTTTTGTTTTGGAACATTTTTAGGCATGTATAAACCCGTCATTCCTACACCAACAATTGATGGAGTATTAGGCATTGCCCGAATAATATTATCTGTTCTAAATATATTTTTTAAAGCGGATACCGAGACGCCCGCTACAATCGAAATTAAGTTTATTTCTTCTAGTTTTTTCTTTGTGAACAATGATAGTTCTTTTTTTAGCCTTATTAGCTGGTTTGGTTTGATTGCTAAAATAATATTTAGTGTTTTCTTTTCATTCGCTTTCAGAAAATCCGAAAAATTTTTAAAGGTTTTTACGTTTATATTTTTTTTCGACCTCTTTAAAATTTTATCAATTTTTGGGTCTACAAGATTAAGCTTGTATTTTTTACTCTCCTTTAGCTTAGAATAGAGGGCAAAGCCCATATTACCTAGACCGATAATTGTTATATCCATTTTTTTCTCCTAAACTTTTTTTATAAAATGTTTAAAATTAATTCCAGTCAATTTGCAAACAGAAACATACAAAAAGATGATTGCTAACAAGATCAACAAAAAGTTTACAATTTTCGTTAACGGGGATTCTTTTAAGTTTTTCCAATCGAAAAAAAGGTTAGATAAATCAGAGAATATATAAACCACACTGCAAGAAATAAGTACACGGGCTAAGAAAAGTATCCATGTTCTATCAGGCGTATAGATTTTTTTTCTGATTAGTACGATCAAAAGGACAAAGGCATTAAAACATGCCGCGATACTGATAGCGTATGCTAATCCTGCGTGTTGATATACTGGAACCAAAAAAAGATTAAGAAACTGTGTCATGCAAAGTGTTGCTATTCCTATCAGTACGGGAGTTTTAATATCTTGCCTTGCGTAAAAACCAGGGGCGATTATTTTAATGGCAATTAGCCCTACTATACCTATCGAGTAAGCGCGTATTGCTAAGGCAGATTTAGCCAAATCATTATCAGAAAAAACACCGTAGTGGAAAACCACTGCAGCTAAAGCTTCAGACATATTAAAAAAAACGATACATGTTGGTAAAGAAATTAACACTGCTAATTTTAGTCCCCAATCGATTAGGTTAGAAACTTGAGTTTTATTTTCATTAGTCCAGGCCTCTGCAAGTTTTGGTAACAGAACAGTACCGAGAGCAACACCAAGCAAAGCAGTTGGAAACTCCATAAGTCTGTCAGCATATGATAACCAAGACACACTACCCGTTTCTAACCTTGAAGCAATATTTGTGTTTATTATCAGGCTTATTTGAGCTATGGAAACGGCAAATGTCGCTGGAAAAAAAATCCTGAATACTTTTTTTATATTCTCGTCAAAAAAAAGTGGCGTATCATTTTTTTTAATAATTTGTAAAGCATTAGAAAAAAAACCAATTTTTGATAAGCCAACTATCATTGTGCTAAGTTGTGCAACTCCGCCAATAATTACAGCGTATGCCAGCGAGTAAATAGGTTGTTCCAAAATAGGTGCTACAAAAATGATTGAAATTATAAAAGAGACGTTTAACAGTACTGGGGTAAAGGCTGGTAGGTTATATCGTAAAAAGGTGTTGAGTATACCAGCTGCTAAGGCGGTTAATGAAATGAATAAAATATAAGGAAACATTATTTTGGTCAATGTAATTGATAATTCAAAAGTTTCAGTATTTCCATTGAAACCATTGCTTAGAGTAAAAACAATATAAGAGGCAAATACAATACCTAAAAATGTTATAAAAATAAGTGTAAAAAACAACAAAATTGCCACTTTAAAACCCAACTTTTGACAGGCTGATGTCCCATTTTTGGCTTTCACCTCACTAAGAACTGGAATAAAAGCCTGTGATAAAGCTCCTTCCGCAAACAGTCTTCTTAAAAGATTTGGAATTCGAAAGGCGACAAAAAAAGCATCGGTTTGAGAAGATGCTCCAAAATAAGCGGCAAATAAAACCTCTCGTATTAATCCCGCGATTCTAGATACTAGAGTTAGTGCGCTAATTATTAGGGTGCTCTTGAATAAATTCATATATAATTATATATTCTATAGGTTTAAGATTAATAAGGAAAAGAATGGCGAATTCAGTATCAGCTAGGAAAAGTGCTAGGCAATCTGATTCTCGTAGGAAGCATAACCAGACGCAAAGGACTAATTACCGCACGGCTGTAAAATCTGTTCGGAAAGCAATAGAGGTTGGCGACAAGGATGCTGCACAAAAGGCGTTCAAAGAAGCCCAGGCTACTATTGATAAGTTAGCTGACAAAAGAATTGTGCATGCTAACAAGGCTGCTAGGCACAAAAGTAGATTAGTTAGCGCCATAAAAGCTCTATAATTGTTTAATTCGACTAGTCATTACTCTATGTCGTCTGTCCAAAAATAGAGGTCCCAATCCTTATTATCGTTTGGAATATGGGATTTGAGGCCTCTATCGCGAGGTCAAAGTCGTTTGACATTCCCATTGAAATACTATCGACAGAATCTACATAATGAGGGGGAAGACTATCTATCAGCTTAGATTGAACCTCACTTAATGAGAGAAACCTAAACTTTACTACCTTTGGTTCCTTACAATTTTCAGGAATAGTCATTAATCCTCTAAAGGAAAGATTTTTATACTTTTCTATCTCGTAAATAATGGGGTTTAACTCATCAGGTTGAACTCCTGACTTACTGTCTTCACGTCCCAGGTTTAGCTGGAGCAGGATATTCAGGGGTTTCATGTATTCTGGTCTCTGCATTCCTAGCCTTTTAACAACCTTTAGAGAGTCAACAGAATGAACCCAGTCAAAATTTTCTGCTATTTGTTTGGTTTTGTTAGACTGAATACTGCCAATAAAATGCCAGGTTATGCCCAGATCAAGATTATTAAAAAATTTAATTTTCTCAAGACCTTCGTCAATATAGTTTTCACCAAAATCACTAAGCCCTGCTTTATAAGCTTTTACAATATCTTCTCTACTTTTTTTCTTACTTACGGCTAAAATTTTCACTTTGAGTTTATTATCAAAATTCTTTCTCGATAATTGTTTTACTTTAGTTATTACTTCGTTAATATTTGTTTCTATTGACATAAGTTATCTTCGAAATTTTGATCCAGAAAACATCTCGAAATTATACCAATGACAGTCTAAATCACCATTTTTTATTTGCATTTTGGTTTTGGCTCTAAGCCTTATTTTTGAGACTAAGTCAGGATGAGATGATAGAATCCACGCATTCCACCCAACAAAATTATTTTTTAATATCGAACTGATTTCTGCAAAGAATTGGTTATCAATTTGGTTATCAGTATTCATTCGTTTTCCATATGGAGGATTGGTTAANATCATTCCAACTGGANNTAAAGGAATTTTTTGGTTTNAAAATGCNCCTGCGTTCCATTTTATTTTTTTTTGTAATGCAGAGGGTAATGCTTTAAAGGCATTCTGTTTTGCTTTTATTAGAGTAGTTTCAGAAATGTCCCCACCATAAAAATCTGGAAGCATATTTATTTTCTGCTCAGCAGCAAGCCATGCAGATTCTGCCTCTTCAAAATATTTTTTAAAATCAACATTGCCAAAAACCGAGACTGAAGAAAATAATTGACAGGAAAATGAACGAGGACTGTTTAAGATAAAGTTTGCAGGTAAGTTCGCGCAAATAGAAATAGCTTCAATTAACAAAGTACCACTTCCACACATAGGGTCAACGATTGGTTTTTTGTAATCCCAACCTGAATTTATCACTAAAAAAGCGGCAAGATTTTCTTTTATCGGTGCTGTAAACGAATCTGTTCTCCACCCCCTTTTAAATAAGGGTTGTCCAGATGTATCAATCGAAATAGTAGCTAAACTGTTATCAAAATTCATCCATATACGTATATCTGGATCTTTAGTATCGACATTTGGTCGTTTTCCAACCTTCTCAACAAAATAGTCACAGATTATATCTTTGAGTAAAAGAGCAGAATAACGAATTGATAGGCCTTTTGGGAAACCCCTCCCATTGACATCCACTTTTATAGTTCTTTCTGGGTTGAACCAATCTATCCATCGAATTTTAGATGCTAAAGATCTTAATGCTTCAGAACTCTTGATTTGAGTTCTTGCGAGTTGTATTAATATTCTTGTGGGAGTCCTTGCCCAAATATTTAGAAAAAAGATTTCCTCGGGTGTTGCATTAAAAAAAACACCACCCTTTTTTCTTTGAGGAGAGGTGTTTTTTACAAGTCTTTTTATTTCCTTAGCAACTGTTTCCTCAAACCCTGGTGGGCATAGCGCTATTGATGGCAGATTTTCCATTTTAAATCGGCTTTAAAATAACGAGGATAATTATGGATAGTAACAAAAAAACTGGAATTTCGTTAAAAACTCGATACCAGACGTGTCCCTTATTACATTTGTAATTCTCAAAATTACGTAGGATTATCCCGCAGTAAAACTGATAAATGATAATCAGAAGAACAAAAAAAATCTTAAGATTCATCCAATTGATTCCACTAGATAACCCTATGTTGTATCCAAGCCATAGCCAGATACCTAGACCAACCGATAAAAACATTAAAGGAAAAGAAAATCGATACAACTTTTTGGCCATCAAAAGGAGACGTTCATATTCCATGACCCTATTCTCGCAGGTTACCCCTCTTTCAAAGAAAACGATAGATAAGTTTACAAATATTCTAGGCAAGTAAAAAATTCCTGAGAACCAAGCAATCACAAAAAAAATATGAAATATTTTTACCCAAAGCATTAAATTCTTATTTCACCGTCACCTAATACAATCCATTTTTTTGTAGTTAATCCCTCAAGTCCAACAGGACCACGTGCGTGGAGCTTGTTCGTGCTAATTCCAATCTCAGCTCCAAGGCCGTATTGATAACCGTCTGCAAACCTGGTAGATGCATTGATCATAACAGACGATGAATCCACTTTCCTTAAGAAGCACATTGCATTTTGATGGTTGTTTGTGACTATCGAGTCAGTATGAGAGGAACCATATTTCTCAATGTGAACTATAGCCTCATCAATATCTTCCACGATTTTTATTGCAAGAATTGCGTCTAAGTATTCAGTTTCCCAATCTTGATTGGTTGCATTCTTTATCTTCTTTACTTCTTTAAACTTTTTTTCGACAAGTACTTTTTTAGTTTTAACGCAAACTCTAAGTTCAATATTTTCTTCTAGTAATTTTTTACACAAAGTGGGAAGAATTTTTTTTGAAATTGAGGCGTCAATTAAAAGAGTTTCTAAGGTATTACAAGTGCCTAGTCGTTGAACTTTCGAGTTTACAGTTATATTAATTCCCATGTTAATGTCAGCGTACTTATCCACAAAAACATGACAAATACCGTCTAGGTGTTTAATAACTTGAATTCTAGATTCGTTTGAAACTCGCTGGATAAGGGATTTTCCCCCTCTAGGAATAATTACGTCAATAAAATCTTCTAATCCTAATAAATGTTTAACTACCGAACGGTCTGAGATAGGTACAAGTTGAACGGCGTTAGTAGGAATATTTTTATCATATAATGCCTTTTTAAAAATAGAATGAAGTGCTGTATTACTCTGCAAGGATTCGGATCCGCCTCTGAGAATAACGCAGTTTCCAGCTTTTAAGCATAGGGCAGCCGCATCAACTGTAACATTAGGCCTGCTTTCGTAGATCATCAAGATAACACCAATTGGGGTACACATTGTTCCCACTTTAATACCAGACGGTTGTTCTTTAATATCGTTGATTGAACCAACTGGATCTGGAAGTCCGATTATCTGTTGAATTCCATCAGACATATCTTTTATGGACCGCTCTGTTAATCTTAATCTATCAATAAAAGCATCGTCATACTTCTTTTCTTTGGCTTTCAGTAAGTCTTTATTGTTTGCTTCAAGTATTTTTTTCTTTTGTTTNAGAATATTAATACTAGCCTNAAAGAGAACAGCATTTTTTANTTTGGTCTGGGCACANCTCATAAAAGACTGTGCAGNTCTTGCTTGTTTTCCGAGGTTTTTTGCTATTTCTANAGTTTTAGTCATTACAATTTNTTAACACGGACCTTTCGAGTTCTNTCCATGGATCTCTCTTAATAATACCCTTGATGCANAGGTCAACATCATGAAGACTTAACAGTAGTTTCTCGAACTTTTGGTTATTCATTTTTCTTANTTTATCCGNTATCATCCAGAGTAGAAAAGGTAACGGAAAATCTTCTTTCTTTAAAGTNTTAATAATCCCAAACGCTTTACTTTTGGATCCNTTNATTATTATATCAGGCAATACGAAAGGGTTGTATTTTGCATTATCGCTAANAANAGCAGTAATANCATCCATNTTNTGACTGCTTTTTGCACCAGAAAGAAGNGTTTTTATNGTTCGTANTTCATTATNAATAGCGGTGAAATTACCNTCACATTTTTCGATAATAAAAGNTGNTATTTTATCTAAANTATTTCCNTTAACNAAATNTAATTTTTTACGGACAAAANTTTCCATTTGCGATCTTTGGTTATACTGGAATTCTATAATGACCGAGTTAGAGGAAATATGGGAAAACCATTTTGTTTTTTTTGTNGCGTGGTCTAATGAAGGCANGTTAAAAATCAAAACACAATCATCAAGTCTTTTGAAATCATAANTAGAAATAAANTTTGANCCTTGTGTTCCAATTTTNCCGTTGGTAAAAAAAAATTTTGCTAACTTGCAAGATGAAAANAGACTACAGTTTTCGAGCATTNAAAAACATTCCCTCCAATTAAATAATGAAGTGATAAAGTGGCTTTCANTTTCNGAAGACCTATCAATTTTNTCGNNTGTGGATTCGANCCANTGGAGTACGCAATCTCGAAAAACAATTTCATCGGACATAAGAAGAAAACTTCGTGTTTTAAAGGTGTTTTGTCGTGTTAATAAATTATCAGTNAAAAAAATATTAAGTTCTTTGTCATCAGCNGTCATTTCTACAGGTATATTTATTCTCATCTCATCTTAACTCNANGTCTTGAAGTTTTTGGATTACNCGAATAGCTAATTGTTTATTAATATCCTTAATATGAAATTCTTCATGAGCTTGTGTGGCNAGTACATCGGTATCGTTAAAGGTAACAGCACGAAANATNTTTAATTCGTCCATTGGTTGAAGTGGTTTTTCTTCTTTGTCGTTTATTTCAACGATGACAGTNGTACGGATTTCAAGTTCTCGAGGCCTTCCAGCTCCAGAAAANCCGACAACAACTCTCTCGGTTTTCACATTAAGGCGCATAACTACATCTGCTTCTGTTAGAGAATTAACAAAATTTAACGGATTTTTGATGCTTTTTAGTCTCTGTANTATCTCCTTACCAACACCATTATTAGCTCCTGTAATGAATATATTTTCAAAGGGCATAGTCTGATTAATAGGTTTAAATTTCCAACCACAGCCGTAGAAAAAAGAAGAGGCNATAACCANCATACAAAAACAGAGTGATTTGTTTGTTGNGGTCATCTGTTTTCAACCACAAGATTAATAAGTCTGTTCGGAACAACGATTACCCTTAAAACTTTTTTGTCTTTACAAAACCTCATGTATGCATCTGTTTTTTCAACAGCTTTTAGACAATCGTCCTTTGAGGACGAGAATGGTACGANCACTCTAGNTCTACTTTTTCCATTTACTTGAAATGTTATTTCGATTGTTTCTTGAAATAATGCACCCTCGTCTGCTGTTGGCCAATCGACATCCAAGATAGATCCCATGTTTNCNTCATAACCNAGAGACTTCCAAATATANAAACATATATGAGGTGTAATTGGATATAAAATTCTCAATAAAATTGTAAATGATTCAATGAAAACAAAATCTTTTTGTGTATCAAGATTCGTTTTAACCGCCGAGTTTTTTTTGTACTTCTCCAATTCATTCAGTATTTTCATAGCAGCTGAAGCGACCGTATTAAACTGGTATCTGTTCANATCATAATTTNCTTGAGAAAGGATTTCATGAGTAGTAGTTCTTAATTTCAACTTTGATACATCCTGTGTTTTTATAGTTAGAGTTTCGTTTTTATTAAGTTTTAAGNAGCCACTANACNTTTTGTGAAAAACCCATANTCTTTTAAGNAACTTAAACGAACCCTCAACACCATCCTCAGACCANTCGAGGGTATTTTCNGGAGGAGCAGCAAAAATGGTAAATAGGCGGCATGTATCAGCACCATATTTTGAGATTAGAGATGACGGATCTACTCCGTTGTTCTTTGACTTTGACATCTTCTCTATNTTTCCGAGTTCCACTGGCAGGTTATCTTTTATANACTGTGCCGCTGTAATTCTCCCCTTACTATCCTTTTCAACCAGCACGTCGTCAGGGTTAAAGTACTCTTNAGGACTATTATCTGAAGACTTTCGAAAGTAAGTTTGATTCAGAACCATNCCTTGTGTTAAAAGTTTTTTGAAAGGTTCATTTATTTTTACCAAGTTTAGATCACGCATNACTTTAGTCCAAAACCTGGCATAAAGAAGGTGAAGGATTGCATGTTCAATACCNCCAATNTACTGATCCATTGGCATCCATTCGTTNAGCTCTTCNTTAACAATNGCATTANTATCATNGGGNCAGCAGTACCTCATAAAGTACCAACTTGAATCAACAAAGGTATCCATTGTGTCTGTTTCTCTTTTTGCTGGAGAGTCACATCTTGGACATTTTGTATTAACGAACTCTTCATGGTTATTAAGAGGGTTGCCGAGGCCGTTTGGGTTTAGATCTCTGGGTAAGACAACAGGTAGTTCTTTTTCTTCTACTGGAACGTCACCACAAAATTCACAGTTGATGATGGGGATAGGTGTCCCCCAATATCTCTGTCGACTTATACCCCAATCTCTAAGTCTGGTTTGGGTTTTCTTCTCTCCGTATCCAGCCTTTACAACATCTCTAATTATTTCCTCGGATGCATCTTCAACTAACAACCCATTATATTTTCCAGAATTTATACATTTAGAATTTTCTTTGATGGAGTAACAGTTATTCCAAACAGCGGGGTCAAAATCTTTACATTCTGTTTGGTCGTTAGGAGTTATTACCTGTTTTATTGGAATATTGTATTTAGTCGCAAACGAATGGTCTCTCTCATCGTGTGCAGGGACGCCCATCACTGCACCATCTCCGTAACTCATTAGAACATAGTTTGCAATCCACAATGGTATCTGCTCACCCGATATTGGATGAGTAGCGAAGTGTCCTGAAAAAACTCCAGCCTTTTCTTGTTCCAAAAGATCAACTTCAGATGTGGAAGATGTATGTTTTTTTATAAAATTTTTGATTTTAACATTGTGAACTCCTAGATTTTTTGATACTGGATGTTCAACAGACAAGGCCAAAAATGTTACTCCCATAATGGTGTCAGGACGAGTAGTAAAAACAAAAATTTTAGAACCCGATGCATCTTTATAATCACTTTTAATAGAATTCACTCTAAAGAATAATCTTAATCCTGTCGATTTTCCGATCCAGTTTCTTTGCATTGAAATAACTTGAGGGGGCCAATTTAAGTCGTTTAATCCCTCTAACAATTCATCGGTATATTTGGTGATCGCCAGGTAATACATAGGTATTTCACGTCTTTCAACTTGAGCGCCAGAACGCCATCCTTTTCCGTCTATAACCTGTTCATTTGCTAAGACCGTTTTATCTACTGGATCCCAATTAACCAACCCATTTTTTTTATAAGCGATTCCTTTCTCTAGCATTTTTAAAAATATCCACTGATTCCATCTATAGTAGTTGGGCTTGGATGTATTAATTTCTCTAGTCCAATCAATAGCAAAACCCAGGGCTTTTAACTGGACTTTCATCGATTTGATATTTTGATCGGTCCAAGTTGCTGGTGATTTGTTTTTTGAAAGGGCCGCATTTTCAGCTGGAAGCCCAAAGGCATCCCACCCCATTGGCATAAGAACTCTGTGGCCAGTCATCCTTTTCCATCTTGCAATTACATCATTGATGGTGTAATTTCTAACATGCCCCATGTGAAGATTGCCTGAGGGGTATGGAAGCATTGAACAGGCAAAGTATGATTTCTTGTTATCGGGTTGTTGGTCTGACGTAATCTCGTAAGCACCGGTTTCCTCCCAACTTGCTTGAGTTTGTGCTTCTATAACTTGGGGCGAGTACTGTTCCATTCCAGATAATTTGGCTTAAAATTTGGGCAAGTATTATAATGAGTTTTACATACTGTAAGTTGAGGTATCTTTATATTATAAGTTAGACTGAGTAAGTATGCTGGAATCAATAATAAAAACTCTGAATGAGCCTCAAAAAGAAGCTGTTTTATACGATGATGGTTCAGTTTTAGTCCTTGCTGGGGCTGGGAGTGGCAAAACGAGGGTACTTACCACTAGGATAGGGCGTTTAATTCTTACAGGAACCGCAAACCCAAGATCAATTTTAGCTGTAACTTTTACGAATAAAGCGGCAAAAGAAATGTTGCTAAGAATTAGTAGTATGGTCTCTCATGATTTAAGAGGTGTTTGGATCGGTACATTTCATAGTCTTTGTCACAGAATGTTGAGAATGCATTATAAGGATGCTAACTTACCTCAAAACTTCCAGATTATGGATATGCAAGACCAGTTGTCGAGTGTAAAGCGTCTATTAAAGACATTAAATGTTGATCCAGAAATCATTCTTCCTAAAGACGTTCAAAGGTTCATAAACAATGCTAAAGAACAAGGTTTACGGTATTCAGAAATTGAAGACGTAAGCGATTTTAATAGGCAATTTATTGAGTTGTACGAAGCTTACGATATCCAGTGCCAAAAAGAAGGAACCGTAGATTTTGGGGAGCTTTTACTAAGGTCATTAGAACTCTTACAGAGGCATGACGAATTAAGAAAACATTATCAAAACCGATTTGATCATATTTTAATTGACGAGTTTCAAGATACGAATTCTTTACAGTACAAATGGATCTGTTTACTAAGTGATCTTGATACAAGTGTTTTTGCCGTAGGGGACGATGATCAAAGTATTTATGCGTTTAGGGGCGCTGATGTTTCGAATATGGCAAAATTTGAACATGAATTTAAGGTAAAAAAAACTGTTAGGCTTGAACAAAATTACAGGTCCCATGGGCATATACTAGATGCTGCTAATGAACTCATCAAAAACAACCCGAGTCGTCTTGGAAAAAACCTTTGGACGGATTCCGAATCTGGAGATCCCATTCGAGTTTGTGAATCAGTCGACGACAATAACGAAGCAACTTGGGTAATTGAAGAAATACATTCGTTTTTGAAAGAAAATGTTTCACCCTCCGAAATTGCCATCCTTTACAGAAGTAACGCGCAGTCGCGAGTATTTGAACATTGTTTGAGTCAGAATGGAATTAAATACAGAGTTTATGGTGGTTTTCGTTTTTATGATCGTGCTGAGATAAAAAATGCACTAGCTTATTTGCGTTTACTAGACAACTCTGACGATGATAACGCTTTTTTAAGAATTGTAAACTTTCCTCCTAGAAAAATTGGAACTAAAACTATTGAGACATTACAAGAATTAGCAAAAATTAATAGTTGTTCTCTTTATAAAGCAATAAACTTCATGGAGGAAAAAAGGTCGAAAGCTCTAAGGTTGTTTATGGGAATTATCGAAGATTTGAGAATTGAGACTTGTAATTTGTCCCTACCAAACTTAATTGATTTAAGTTTAAAAAATTCTGGACTCATCGAACATTATTCATCTGAGAGAGAAGGCGTAGATCGACTTGAAAATTTAAAGGAATTAGTGACGGCTGGAGCAGGATTTTCTTTTAGCGAAAAAATTGAGGACAACGTGCCATCCAATGTTGGGATTGGTAGTGATCAATCAACATCAAGATCCCAAGATGTAACTGATATAATCTTTGCGGATGAGTTAAAAGAAAACCTCAGCCCATTAGCAGCCTTCTTATCAAATGCAATTCTTGACTCTGGCGAGAGTCAAGCAGAAGTCGGAGAGGAGGCTGTTCAGCTTATGACTATTCATGCTGCGAAGGGACTCGAGTTTGAGAGAGTTTTTATTGTTGGTTTGGAAGAGGGGCTTTTTCCGCATGAAAACAGTCTGAATGAGTTTGGTGGATTAGATGAGGAGAGACGATTAATGTATGTTGCTATTACTAGAGCAAAGAAAAATCTTTTCCTGTCTTACACTCAGATGCGTAAGTTATACGGGCAATATCGTTACAATAGAAAAAGTCGATTTCTTGAAGAGATCCCTGAAGAAAATCTACATTGGGTTTCTCAGGGTCCTAAACAAAAAGTTTCTCAAAACTATCACAGTGGGAGGGAAGAAAATTTCTTTATAAGTGAAGGGGGAATAAGTTCGAAAAGAGGTGAACTATCATCTAATATTGTTGATAAAAGATTTAGAGTAGGGGTTGAAGTTCGGCATCCAAAGTTTGGGGAGGGAATAATATTAAACGTAGAGGGTATAGAACAAGATTGCAGGATAGAAGTTAGGTTCACTAACGGTGATATCAAGTGGTTAGCCTTAGCAATAGCAAAATTAGAAATCAACTAATAAATGTTTATAGGGACTCGAACAAAAAATAGAAAAAACGTTTAGTAAGAGTTTAAAGTCGCATATTAATTATAATCATTACATTATGTTTTTTACTGAAATGAAAATAGATAGAATAAACTGACTGCTTTTTAGCATACTAATTGTATCCTCGAGGAAAACATTTGCTAAAAGAGTTTATCTCCCCATCAATTATAATTTAAAAATCCGCAACTATGCTAGCAACTAATCTTGAAGTAAAAAATATTTATTAATTTTAGTTTTTCTCAACAACAAAACTCATTTGTTTTGTCGTGACTGATGAGATAACTCTTAAAAGCTTTCTATTTGGAATAGCTTTCTTTCAACTTTTGTAAAATTAGTAACGCTTTGACTGGAGTTATTTCGTCTATTTTAAGGTCTGAAAGTTCTTTTTGAAAATCATAATTTATTTGAAACTCTTTTGTTTGCGGTTTATGAAATGCCAGTTGTTCAGACGTAAAAAAAGTATTTTTTTGGTTCTGATAGGCAAAGGCTTTATCAATAACAAGTTGTGATATACCAGCTAGTTTTGCAACTTTTAAACCAAAACTTTTTGATGCAGAACCTTTTTTTAACTTATATAAAAAAATTATTTTATCATCTTGTTCTATAGTTTCAATATGAAAGTTTGATATAGTTTTTTTATATTTTGGTAAGTTAGTCAATTCAAAGTAATGAGTAGAAAATAATGATAATGCTTTGTTAGAAACTGTCAATTCTTCTGCTATAGACCAGGCTAAGGATAGGCCATCAGCTGTAGAGGTTCCTCTGCCAATTTCATCGATCAAAACTAAACTATTTTCGTCCGCCACATTTAAAATCTTTGCTGTTTCTGTCATTTCAACCATGAACGTAGATCGACCACCAAAGAGATCATCAGCGCTTCCTATTCTTGTAAAAACACTATTTATTTTTCCTACGGTTGCAGAAGTGGCTGGTACGGGACTACCAATTTTTGCCAAGATTACTATTAGAGCTACCTGTCTCATATAAGTTGATTTGCCGCTCATATTTGGACCAGTTATTAGCATCATATTGGTTTCTTGTGTTAGCGTCGTATCGTTTTTAAGGATCTTTTGAGGTTCCCCAGACTTATCATCCATTTGCTCTAGGACAGGATGCCATCCCTTTTCAATTTTTATCTCATTTTGGGAATTGTTTTTTGGTAATACCCAGTTGTATTGAGTAACCTTTCTAGCAAGAGCTAGGAGAGCATCGAAGGTTGCAATATGTTCGGAGACCTTGAAAACAAAAGCTGAGTAGGTAATCAAATCTTCACATAATTCCGAAAACAATAATCGCTCCAGGCGATCAATCTCGGAAGTAATAAAAATCAGTTTTTCAT
>NYVY01000040.1 GCA_002684875.1 Pseudomonadota bacterium | reverse complement strand
TAGTTGGAACGATAACAGATGGTGATATAAGGAGAGGCCTTTTAAAGGGCATTAGTATTGANGGANTAGTATCATTAGTAATGAAAAAAGACTTTTACTTTTTAAAACACGACCAGCAGAACAAGATTAAATCTGCATTTAAGGAATGTGCAGTAAAACAGATTCCAATTCTTGACGCTGAAGGGATCATTAAGGACCTTTTGATTAAAGATTCATTAAGTCTCAAATGTTCACCAAAGGATAATTACGTCGTAATTATGGCCGGTGGAAAAGGAAAAAGAATGGGGGATATTACGAGTGACTGCCCAAAACCAATGCTTAAAATATCGGATAAACCAGTAATAGAGCACATCATGGACCATTTAATTAGCTTTGGGTTTAATAATTTCATCATTACAGTGAATTATCTAAAAGAAAAAATAATCGAATATTTAGGGACTGGTAGCGACAAAAATATTGATATCAAATACCTTCAAGAAAAAGAATTTTTGGGAACAGCAGGGGCTCTTTCTCTCTTGAGTATTAGAAACACCTCACCAATTGTTGTTCTAAATGGGGACGTACTTAACAAAATAAACTATAATGACNTACTNGACTACCATTCGACTAATGATAATTTNTGNACCATCTGTGTTAGAGATCACGTTCTAAATATTCCGTTTGGTGTTGTCAATTTAAAAAACTCACAGGTTCTTAATTTAACTGAAAAACCTAATCATATTTACCCAGTAAATGCTGGTATATATGTCTTCAATCCAACTGTAATCGATAGCCTTTCGGTTGGAACATATTGCGATATGCCTGAACTAATCAACACATTAATAGGAAAAAAAATGAAAGTAAGTGGATTCCCTATTCACGAATATTGGTTAGATATTGGAAAGCCAGAAACATACATTCGAGCTAAAACTGAGTGGGGAATAAATTAGAATTATGGCAACTTCAAAGAACATTTGTTTTATTTTTGCCAGGGGTGGTTCACANGGATTGGTTAATAAAAATATTAGACCTTTNGCTGGGAAATCNTTACTTGAATATACAATTAATTTNGCTTGTGNTTTAGAATTTGTAGATAAGGTTTTTGTTTCAACAGAAAACGATGATATAAAAAAAATTTCAAAATCACAATCTGTAAGTGTTATTGAACGACCAGAAGTATTNGCNTCAAATGAGGNAAATGAGATTGATGCATGGAAGCATGCAATCNATTGGGTTAGGAGCAATGAAGGNGATTTTGAGAATTTTTTGAGCCTACCATGTACTGCGCCATTAAGAACAAAAGAGAATGTTTATAGTTGTTTTAAGAAAATTAGTAATACTAANCCTTTTATAGTGTCGGTAACTCCANCTAAGTTTAACCCCTTTTTTAATTTAGTAAAAAAAGATAGCTTNGATTCTTCCATCACATTGGTTAATCAAGCNCGNTATCATAGAAGACAGGATGCTCCTCAAATATTTGCTATTACACCTATTAGTTATATAGCAAAGCCANACGAAATAATGCAAAGAGAAAAAATTTGGGANGGAAANGTTTTTGGAGTTGAGGTTCCTTCAAGTAATGCTNTCGATATTGATGATATCAATGATTTTACATACGCAGAATACCTCTTTAAAAAACGACTAAGTCAGAATTAGGTAAAAACAATGGGAAAGATACTTGTAACTGGTGCNGATGGTTTTATTGGNTCACATATTGTAGAGGGTCTCGTCAGGGAAGGTTATNCAGTGCGCGCGTTCGTACAGTATAATTCTTTCAATTCATGGGGTTGGTTAGATAATGTATGTGGAAACATAAAGAAAGAAGTAGAAGTTTTTTCTGGTGATATCAGAGATTTTGAATTAATTAGTGAGGCAATAAAAACCTGTAATAAAATAATTCACTTAGCTGCGCTTATTGCAATCCCGTATTCATATCAAACACCACGGTCGTATATTGAAACAAATGTTTTAGGGACATTAAACTTACTACAAGCATCAAGAACACATGACGTAGAAAGGTTCATTCACACCTCCACCAGTGAAGTATATGGGAGTGCTAGATATGTACCTATAGATGAAAAGCATCCCTTACAGGGACAATCGCCATATTCCGCCTCAAAAATTGGAGCTGATCAGTTAGCATTTTCTTTCTTTTCATCCTTTGGTCTCCCTGTAGTTACGGTTAGGCCCTTCAATACCTTTGGCCCAAGACAATCTGCTAGAGCTTTCATCCCAACAGTAATTACACAGTGTTTAAATAGCAAAGAAAGAATTCGTTTAGGAGCGTTACAAACGACCCGTGACTTCAGTTTTATTGATGACACGGTTGACGGTTTTATTTCTATTTTAAAATCATCTGAAGGCCTTGGAGAAACCTTTAATTTAGGAAGCGGATTTGAAATTACAATGGAAGATACGGCTAAAATAATTATTAATAAGATTAATCCAGCACTTGATATTTGCGAAGACCCAAATAGACTAAGACCGAAAAAATCTGAAGTAAATAGACTTTTATCAAACAATGAATTAGCCTTAAAAACTTTTAATTGGAAACCCCGTTTTAATACCCTAAGTGGATTTGAGTTGGGAATTGAAAAAACTATCAACTGGTTTACACTTGAGAAAAACAAGAAGCTTTATAAAGCACATTCTTATACTAAATAATAATTAATGGGAAGTAATATTACAGCCACTCAAGAAAAAAAAATAAACGATTTTATACTAGCAATTAGACAGGTATGTGGAAAAAAAGCGCTTTCTCTGCATGAACCTCATTTTACTGGAAATGAAGTTAATTATCTTAAAGACTGTATAAAATCTAACTATGTATCTTCTATTGGAGACTATGTAGTAAAATTTGAACGTATGCTTTCGGAATATACTGGTGCTAAGAACGTAATTGCAACGATAAATGGTACAGCAGCACTGCACTTGGCAATTTATTGTTCAGGTATTTCTACTAATGATGAAATACTTTTACCATCATTAACATTTGTTGGTACTGCTAATGCTATTCGTTACGCTGGCGCAATTCCACATTTTTGTGATGTATCAAAAAAAGACTTGAATATAGATTTTGAATTACTAGATGATTATCTTAGATTAAATACTGAATCGCACAGTGGGTTCTGCACAAACAAACTAACTAAAAGAAGAATTTTTGGGATAATTCCTGTTCATTTATACGGTCAACCTATTCATGTGAATAAATTATTAAGGTTAGCTTCTAAGTACAACTTAGTGATTGTAGAAGACGCTGCTGAGTCTCTTGGAAGTTTTTATAATAGCCAGCACACTGGCACTGCAGGTTTAGCAGGCTGTTTAAGCTTTAATGGAAACAAAATTATTACGACTGGCGGGGGTGGAGCAATTCTGACGAATAATAATTCTTTTGCAAAAAAAGTTAGGCATATAAGTACAACTTCTAAAGTATCTCATCCTTATAAATTAATTCACGATGAACTTGGATATAATTACCGAATGCCAAATATAAATGCAGCTGTTGGATGTGCACAACTCGAAACATTTGAGAAAATTAAGAAAGCAAAAAGGGGGCTTCATGACAGGTACCAAACTGTTTTTGAAAGTTGTCCTTGGTTGAATTTAGTAAAAGAACAAGATTATGCAAATAGCAATTATTGGTTGAATACTGTTGTATTAAACAAAAAAGAAACATTTTTTTATGAAAATCTTTTAGAAAGATGCAAAGAGAACGATATCTTCATAAGACCATCATGGGAACCACTGCATACATTAAAAATGTTTTGTCAATTTCCGTCATCAGGGATGGAGAATATGAATAGCCTTAATGAAAGAATATTTAATTTACCCAGTAGCCCTTTCCTATGAAAAAAAAATTATTTATTTTCGGAGGAGGAGGACATTGTATATCATGTTTTGATATTATCTCTTCTAAACAGAGCTGGATATTATCTGGGATCATAGAGAAAGAGGGTTACCATAACTCTTCCTTTAAAGATATTCCAATATTTCCTGAGTATAAACTTAATACATTGATAAATGAAAACCATTTATTTTTTTTAGCTATTGGAAAGGTCGGATTTTGCACTTTAAGAGAACAAAAGTTTACCTTAATAAAAAATACTGGGATTTCTTTAGAATCAATTATCGCCAGTACATCATATGTGTCTCGTAGTTCAAAGATTATGGAAGGAGTAACGATTATGCATCAGTGTCTTATTAACGCTAATGCTGTAATCGGAAAGAATACAATTATTAATACACAATCACTTATTGAACATGAGAGTATTATTGGTAATCATTGCCATATTTCTACTGGTGTAAAGGTTAATGGTGGGGTAAAAATTGGTGATAGTACATTTGTAGGAAGCGGTAGTGTAATCTATGAAGGAATAAATATTGGAAAAAATGTATCTATTTCAGCTGGATCTGTCGTTAAAAGAGACCTTCCTTCCAGAACGTTTTATTCGTAACGTATATTCATGAAGCCTGTTTTTATAATTGCAGAAGCTGGAGTTAATCATAATGGTAATTTCAATACCGCAATAAAAATGATCGATGCTGCAAAAGCCTTTAATGCAGATGCTATTAAATTCCAAAGCTATATCGCAGAAGAGTTAGTATTACCAAACACAGAGAAAGCAGATTATCAAAAACTTGGTTCCGATCCTGGGTCACAAAGAGAAATGCTAAAAAAATATCAGCTAGATTTTTTAGAACAAACAAAACTTTCCGATTATGCAAAAAAAATAGGTATTGAATTTATTTCTAGTCCATTTGACCTGAAAAGTTTAAACTTTTTGAGACTTATTAATGTAAGTATTATAAAAATTCCCTCTGGAGAAATTACAAATATTCAATTGTTAACAAAAATTGCAGAATTAAAAAAACAAATTATTCTTTCCACTGGTATGGCTTCAATCACTGAAATTAGTAATGCTATGGATTGGCTTAAACTAGAGGGTTCGTTCAACCCAAAAGTTACAATCCTCCATTGCAACACTGACTATCCAACCCCTTTGTCTGATGTAAACTTAAATGGAATGGACTACTTAAAAAACTATTTCCAAACAGATATAGGTTATTCAGACCATACCATTGGTATCGATGTTGCATTAGCGGCGGTAGCGAAAGGAGCCACCGTCATTGAAAAGCATTTTACACTGGACAAAACAAGTGAGGGGCCAGATCATAGAGCAAGTTTAGATATTGATGAATTCACTTTAATGGTAAAAAAAATAAGGATGATTGAAAAAATACTTGGAAAATATCAGAAAAAACCCTCTGGCACCGAGTTACTAAATAAAAAAGTAGTACGAAAGTCTATAGTATCAAATACATTTATAAAAAAAGGAACCATTTATACCACCTCAAATCTTACGACGAAAAGACCATTTCTCGGCGTTTGTGCCTCTGAGTGGAAAAATTACCTCGGAAAAACTGCGAAAAGAGATTACCAAAAAGACGAATTAATTGATAAAGAATGATTAAGATTGCTGTTATTACAACATCACGCTCTGATTACGGGATTCTCTCTCCGTTATTGAGAAAGATTGATACTTCAGATTTGCTGAATCTAGAATTGATAGTCTCTGGTTCTCATTTATCAGAGAACCTAGGATATACGTTGGAGGAAATTAAAAAAGATGGATTCAATAATTATCACTTAGTAGACATAGATATTGATATGAACAATGAAAAGTTCAAAGAGGCTGATATTATTGGCGTTGGCTTAAATAAATTTAGTCAATTGTTTAAAGCTACCGAACCAAATATTGTCGTTGTACTTGGAGACAGGTATGAACTATTTTCAGCTGTCCTATCTGCCTTTTTTTTAAAAATTACACTTGCTCATATTCATGGTGGTGAAAAAACAGTGGGTGCTCTAGATGATTCTATTCGACATGCGATTACAAAACTATCCCATATTCATTTTCCAGCAACTGAAATTTATAAAAAGAGAATTATACAATTAGGCGAAAATGCAAATAATGTATTTAATGTAGGAAGCCTAAGTGTTGAGAATATAAAGAATTCAAAATTTTTAGATAGAAACGAAATTTTTAAAAGACTAGGGCTGGATTCAAAAAGAAAGCTTTTATTAGTTACTTATCATCCAACAACTCTTGGAAAACACAATGCAAATCAAGAGATCGAGTTGTTACTACATTCACTTAAACAATTTAAATTTGCTAATATTCTGTTTACAGGTTCAAATGCTGATACAGGAGGTATTGAAATAAATAAAAAAATTCAGGAATATACCAAAAAAAGAAATAATTGGTTTTTTAATATCTCACTTGGACAGAAACTCTTTCTAAATATTCTTAAGTATTGCGATGTTTTTATTGGAAATTCGTCGAGTGGTATTATAGAGGCTCCTTCATTTAAAATACCAGTGGTAAATATTGGAAATAGGCAAGAGGGAAGAGTTTTTGCTGAAAATATAATCTCAGTACCCCTCAAAAAAAGTTTAATTGTAGAAACTATCCAAAATATATTAAATAACGGATTAGAACTGCCAAAAAAATTTAAAAATCCGTATGATGGTACTATCACTAGTGACAAAATTGTTGAAATATTATCCTTGTCTGAGACAGCGACAATAAAAACAAAAAATTTTGTTGACCTTGGTTTCAAGATTTAAAATTATTTGATAACTATATCTAAATTCTTATAGGTTTCAGTCAGTCTTGCCTTGAGTTCATTGTTTTTGAATAAAACTCTATCCATTCCGAATGAAATTACAGTGGACATTTCTCCATAAATTTGTTTGGCAAATATTAAAACTGATGAGTGAACACCAATGACATATTTAAAAAAGTTTTTTTGCATATATTCTTCTATTATAATATCGTCCTTAATTAATTCATAGCTCTTATGATATAAGTTAGAGTTACAATCTCTTGGATGTTTTTTATAATAAACTTCATTAAAGTTATTTAAGACTAACCAATCAAATATTCGTGTAGATATTGCATTACACTGGTCAATAGTAACAAGTTTAAAGCCAAGCAATGGTTGTCCTACAATCAGTACTTTGTTTTGATCGGAATAAAATTTACTAGATTTTGGACCCTTTTTTAAAAACGAAATTTCTCTAGTTTTCTCCTTTGAATAATTAGTTAAAATTCCAGGGATAGTATATATAGTTTTTATAAACTCTGCCTCTGATCCTAGTCTATCTCCCATATAATTCGTATATTGTAGGTTACTGTCATACAACCTTCGAAACCATCGCAATTTTTTTAGAAACATATTGGAGGGTGTTTTAGCATTAATCACTAGATTCAATAACCCATCAGGAATTAAATGAAAAAAACATGAATTCCGTGTTTTCCGAAAAAAAGAAACAAAGTAATTTAGTGTTTCACTATCGTATGACGCTGCAAATATATTTATACTTGATTTACTATCTAACATAGAATGAATTAATAACAAGTTTTCTAATATTTTACTCGAGACGCCAAAGAGCCCTCTATTAGGATTTTTTCTTGGAGGTAGGAGATGGACTATAGAATCCCATTTAGATTCGATAGGAATCTTTGAAAGCGGACGACTGTAACATACTAAAAATGCTTTAATCTTTTTGTGATTTTTGTCTGTATAAAATTGTTTCTTGATGGAATCAGCTATTATTATTTGTAGCGGAGACGCTACAAAAAAGATTAAAATATTATTATTCATAATAAGAGGCTTTTAGGGGGTTAATTATTAACATATTAATTATAAGGACGTCAGCCATAGGTGATGTTGTGTTTTCGTTACCCATTCTTCCTGCCCTAAAAAAAAAGTACCCGAGGTGTAGAATTACTTGGGTTATCGATGAAGACTATCAAATTTTACTTAAAAGTGAAAATCTAATAGATAAATTAATTGTTTTTCCGAAGAAAAAGCTAAAAAAACACATAAAAGATAGATCATTTATTAAATTTTGTAATTTACTCTTCTCGACACGGAAAATTCTTAGAAAAGAAAAATATGATCTTATATTAGATCTTCAGGGCTTATTCAGAACTAATTTACTAGCATATTTCTGTCATTCAAAAAATAAAATATCTTTAGGATCCGAGTTTTTAGGACGTTTTTTTTGTAATAAAGTTTTTAAACGGGATAAATCGGAAAGGATAAGCTCGGAATACTTTGAGCTGTCAAAAACTTTAGGTTTTCACTCAAATGAATTTAACCCGAGATTTTCTCTGGACAAGTCTGTAAATATAAACAACGTTGTTCCTCAAGAGGTAAGCCTAGATAAAAGTTTTGTTATCATTCCGTTCACTACTAGACCTGAAAAACATTGGGATCATTCATCTTGGGAAGAGTTAACGGCTTTATTAGTAAGAGACTTTGGTTACAGCTGTATATTGTTGGGGCATGGATTAGATAGCAGACAGAAAATTTTGGCAAATAATTTAACACGCTACACAGCAAATTCATTGATTGATAAAACAAGTCTTATGGAAGCATCCGTTATCATTAGCAAAGCAAGATTTTGTATTGGAGTAGATACTGGATTAACACATATAAGTGTAAGTTTAGGGCAACCAACCATAGCGATTTTTTTATCCACTTGTCCATATCTAAATCCAATAAATAAAAATATAAAAATTATTTGGACTGCTAATGATTTCTTAAATCATAGGAAAGATGCAGCATCTAGTAACACACACACCTGTTTAAAAAAAATTACTGTATCATCAGTTAGAACCGAAGTTCTGTCACTAGTA
>NYVY01000004.1 GCA_002684875.1 Pseudomonadota bacterium | reverse complement strand
TAAATAAAGCTATGGAAACCCAATTAGAAGAAATTAACGATAGATACCGTTACCTTCATCATGATATGGAAAGGCCCGTCTGTGATCCAAGTTCAATTGCTCTAAAAAAAGAATTTTGGTTGTCAGCCTTTAAAGAGCATACCACTATGGCAGTTGAGGATCTTTTCGTGGAAGAAGAATACTTACAATTTCCTGACATAAGTATTAACACCAGAGAACAACATGATTTAAAAAATTTTAATAATACTTTTTCTGAAAAAATTGAAAATAAAAAAATTTTAATCGTTGCAAATAACATTGGTAGAGCAGAAACAATCAAAAACCTTTTTACAAAGGATGGCTACAGTCCAATAGTACTTGATACCTTTCAAACATTCGAAAAATATAAGCTTACTTTTCCTAACAAAGAAAAAAATCTTTTTGTTATCGTTGGAGATGTTCTTCGAGGGTTTGAATCACGTCAATTTATTCTCATTACGGAATTTGATCTTTACAGTAGCCATTACCAAAAGATAAAAAAAACAGACAGAAAAAATGAAAAGACTGTTGAAAATTTACTAAAAAATCTTTCAGAGTTACAAGTTGGGTCTCCAGTAGTTCATATTGACCATGGTATCGGTAAATACAGAGGATTAAAGCACGTTAATCTGGGAGACGGAGAAAATGAGTTTCTTCACTTAGAGTATGCAAATGAAGCTACCTTATATGTTCCCGTTTCACAATTAGATAAGATAAATCGATATTGTGGGGCAGATCCTGACCACGCTCCTATTCATATACTTGGGTCTGAAAGATGGAATAAGGAAAAAAAGAAGGCCGTTAAACAGGTTAGAGATACAGCAGCTAAATTACTAGAACTATATGCTGTACGTGCAACAAAAAAAGGAATTAAATTTAATTTTGACAGCCAAGAATTTAATACATTTTGTCAGGGATTTCAGTATATAGAAACGACAGATCAAAATGCGGCTATACAGTCAGTTATTCAAGATATGATTAGCGAAAAACCAATGGACCGGCTCATTTGTGGGGATGTTGGTTTTGGGAAAACAGAAGTAGCTTTAAGAGCATCTTTTCTCGCTATTTCGTCGAATAAGCAAGTTGCCGTTCTAACTCCAACAACTCTATTGGCGGAACAACATTTCCAAACATTTAAAGATAGATTTTCAAGTTTACCTGTAGAAATAAGAGAATTATCTAGGTTTAGAAAAAAATCAGAAATCCAAGAATCGATCAGTCTATTAAAGACCGGGAAAATTGATATTGTTGTTGGTACCCACAAGCTTATTATGGGAAATATTCAGTTTAAAGACCTCGGATTAATAATCATCGATGAAGAACATAGGTTTGGAGTTAGGCAAAAAGAAAAATTTCGTGAGATTCGTTCTGAGATAGACACATTAGCAATGACTGCTACACCCATACCCAGAACATTAGCTATGAGCATGGAAGGAATAAGAGACTTTTCTATAATAGCCACTGCCCCTCAGAAACGCTTAGCTATTAAAACATTTGTTAGAGAAGAAGACGATTTTTATGTAAGGGAGGCACTTTATAGAGAGTTAAGGAGAGGTGGTCAAGCATATGTTATTCATAATGAAGTAAAAACAATCCATCATAAATTATCAAAACTCGAAAAACTTGTACCTGAATCTCGTATAACCGTAGCTCATGGTCAGATGCCAGAAAAAGAACTTGAAACAGTAATGCGTTCATTTAACCAAAAACAATTTAATATCTTATTGTGTTCCACTATTATTGAAACTGGAATTGATATACCGTCAGCCAATACAATAATAATTTATAGAGCTGACAAATTTGGCCTGGCCCAACTGCATCAGCTACGAGGAAGAGTAGGAAGGTCTCATCATCAAGCGTACGCATATCTATTAACTCCAGATGAAAAAAGTATTACTACATCATCAAGAAAAAGACTCAATGCAATTCAGTCAATGGAAGAGCTAGGTTCAGGTTTTTTCTTGGCGATGCACGATTTAGAGATTAGAGGAGCAGGCGAAGTCCTTGGGGAAAATCAATCTGGAAACATTACGGAAATAGGGTTTTCACTCTATGCTGAAATGTTAGAGAATGCCGTACGTTTTCTCAAAGAAAAGAAACCAATAAACGAAAATTTAATTGAAACAAGTAAAATCGATATCAATCTCCACATGCCAGCATTACTACCAAAAACATACTGTCCAGACATAAATGAAAGATTAATAATTTACAAGAAGCTATCTGAATCGACAAACATTACTGAAATCAATGAAATGGAGGAAGAGCTTATTGACCGATTTGGTTTAATTCCACTAGAAGCTAAAACTCTACTACTGACCCATAAAATAAGAATCAAATCGATTGCAGCCGACCTGGTCAAGCTCGATATGACTGAAGACTCGATTATAGGAACCTTCGCTAAAGAACCCAAAATAAATATTGATGTAATGCTTGATTCAATTAAAAAAGATAACTCATTTAAAATAACTGGACCGAATCAACTAAAGTATTTTGTTTCTAATAACTCATTGGCAAGTTACCAATTAAACTCAGAACTATTCTTTTCAAAAATTTTAGGAGGAAAAATCACTCTGGACTATTAAGTCTTTTCTACAACAATTTTTGGAAATTTAAGAGAATCATTTACTTTCATACTTGCTAAATAGCGGGCAATTTTTAAAGAAATTTCTTTATATTTTTTGCCTAATAGGTCGTCTCGAGCGAGGACAGTGGGAACGCCAGAATCCGAGTCCTCTCTAATTGTTTTGTTCAACGGTAACGATCCTAATAAACGAGTTTTATATACTTTTGAGATTTCTTCTCCTCCTCCACTACCAAAGATATGAGAGACATGCTCACAGTTTGGACAAATATAACTAGCCATGTTTTCAACCACTCCGAGTAGTGGAACTGCAACTTTCTCAAACATTTTTATACCTTTTCTCGCATCAAGCAAAGCAATTTCTTGAGGGGTCGTAACTATAATGGCGCCCGTAAGGGGAACTTTTTGGGCAAGTGTTAAATGAATATCTCCTGTACCAGGAGGTAAATCAATAAACAAGTAATCAAGGTCATCCCAAGCTGTTTGTCTAAGAAGTTGCTCTAATGCTTGAGTGACCATCGGTCCTCTCCAAACCATTGCTTCATCCTTAGGTATAAGAAAACCTATTGAATTGGCTTGTAAGCCATGCCCCTTCATTGGTAATATAGTTTTCCCATCAGGAGAATCTGGTTTTCCGCTAATTCCCAACATTGACGGAATACTGGGCCCATAGATGTCTCCATCAAGAATTCCTACCCTTGCCCCTTCTAAAAATAGTGATAAGGCTAAATTTACGGCTGTTGTCGATTTGCCAACTCCTCCTTTGCCAGAGGCTACAGCTATGATGTTTTTTACACCAGAAATCAGTTGTGTTCCTTTGCCAGTTGAATGGCTAGCGATATTTACATCAATAACAATACTTATATTTTTGATGCTACTACTTTTCGTTAGATGTTCGTTAATCGTATTTTTTATAAAATCTTGTCTGTTTTTGACAGGAAAACCATACTCTAACCTTAGAAAAATCTTATTTTCTGTAATATCTAATTTTTTTATTAGACTCTCTGAAAAACCATCCTCACCGAGTTTTAATTGAACTTTTTCATCAAGTAAAACTTTTAAAATATTATTTTTTTCGGTATTCAAACTTTCCCCCTCTATTAAAAAAGTCCGTTGAATATCATAACTGGAACATTTTCTCCAGCCTCGTACTCGCCATCATCATGGCCTAAAACCAAAAAACAATCTGCTTTGCTCATAGAACTGAGAATTCCCGACCCTTGATTAACCTGTTGCTCTACAAAAACATTATCTCCCTTGTTAACTAATACCCCACGTCGGAATTCAGTACGTCCTTTTTTTTTCTTTATATGAGTGATGGTCGGTAACTTTATTGTTNTNANNTTAAAANTNNCGTTACCAGCTAAAGCNTGAATAGCAGGTAGAACTAAAGAATAAAANGTNACCATAACCGCAACTGGATTCCCTGGCAAGCCNAANANTATAACAGGNGATTTGTCATGTATNTTTTTTTTGAAAATTTCTCCAACTGCCATCGGNCTTCCTGGTCGCATGGCAATTTTCCAAAATTTTACATTACCGACNTCTTTCATGACTTGTTTTGTGAAATCAGCCTCTCCTACACTGACTCCTCCACTGGTAATAATNAAATCAGTTTTTTCAGCAAGAGAATANAAACTATCTNTTAACTCCTTTACATCATCACGAACAATACCTAAATCTATACATTCGACTGGAAGGTTCTTCAACATCCCTAAAATCGAATAACGATTGCTATCAAAAATACAACCCTCGATAAGGGTCTCCCCAACTGACCTAAGTTCATCTCCAGTTGAAAAGTATCCTATTTTAATTTTTTTATATACATCAACACTTGAAATACCCAAGGAAGCAATGAGACCTAAATCAGATGGGGTTAAAAGACGACCTTTCGAAACGGCGACATTCCCCTTCTTTAAATCTTCGCCAAGTTCTCTACAATTAGCTCTTGAAGAAACTGCTTTTCTTGAGAAAGAAATTTTCTTTTCATCTTGTTGAATAAATTCAATAGGAATAACCGTATCGAGACCCACTGGCATCTTTGCACCCGTCATGATTTTTACACATTCCCCAGGTTCTACTGTGCCATTGAATAAGCTCCCAGCATTCACAGCACCAACAACTAAAAGTTCAAATTGGTCTTCACAACCATTATTTGTTCTAGAAAATTCTTTTGATGAAAAAGCGAATCCATCCATAGCAGAGTTAGTCTGGGCTGGAACGTCTATGGTCGATATAATATCGTTACATAAAACTCTACCTAAACAATTTTTTAACGTCACCTTTTCTGTGTTGAAACTTTTTTTATAGCTTTTTGCTAAATTACAAATAATTTCAGTTGCAGTCTCAATGTGCATTGCCTCTGGATCATACCCTGAAAGGCAAGAAATGATGTTATCTAACCTGCTTTTATAATTGACCAGACTCATAGTCTATCTTTACTCTGCAAATAATCGTCGTAAGTACCTTTAAAATCAGTAATACTTCGGTCGTTAGGATCCACGACCCAAATTCTTTTTGCAATTGCGTTTACAAACTCCCTATCATGAGATACTACTAGAACGGTACCCTCAAATTTTTCTAATGCAAGCTGCAACGACTCTATTGATTCCATATCCAAATGATTTGTTGGTTCATCCAATAAAAGAACATTAGCTTTTGAAAGCATTAATTTTCCAAAATACATTCTATGCTTTTCACCTCCTGAAATGACAGATACTGGTTTTTTTACACCGTCACCAGAAAAAAGAAGTCTACCTAAAACAGATCGTATTACTTGATCATCATCTCCTTCCCCTGCGTATTTTTCTAACCATTTCGTTAACGGCACTTTAGATTCAAAATCTGGATAGACATCTTGTTTCATGAAGGCAACCTGAGCATTTTCTGCCCATTTACATTCGCCTTCGTCTGGATTAAAACCTCCCATTTCACTGCCAACAATAAGATTTAAAAGAGTTGACTTTCCTGACCCGTTAGGCCCAACAATTGCTATTTTTTCTCCTGCTTCTACGATGGATGAAAAATTTTCAATTATATTTGTCTCGTCTGTATCAAAACCTTTTGATACACTCTGTAGATGCAGAGCTTTTCTGTACAATTGTTTTTTCTGTATAAATCTTATGTACGGGTTTTGTCTTGATGATGGTCGAACAGCAACTGCGTCAGACTGCAATTTATCAATCAATTTTCTTCTTGAGGTCGCTTGTTTCGCCTTGGATTTGTTTGCAGCAAACCTGCTAATAAACTCTTGTAGTTCTGTTATTCGTTCCTTGCTCTTTGCATTTTCAGCCATTAATCTAGCCCGAGCTTCTGAAGATGCCAGCATGTAATCGTCATAATTTCCAGGATAAACTTTAATCTCACCATAATCTAGATCAGCCATATGAGTACAAACTGAGTTTAAAAAATGTCTGTCATGGGAAATTATTATCATAGTACAGTCTTTTTCGTCTAAAACTACTTCTAACCACTGTATGGTGTCTATATCCAAATTGTTCGTCGGCTCATCAAGTAGAAGAACATCAGGATCAGAAAAAAGGGCCTGTGCTAACAAAACCCTAACCTTCCAACCAGGAGAAACATTTTTCATTGGACCTTTATGAAACTCAGTTGCGATTCCAGCTCCACTAAGTAACTCCGCGGCCCTAGCCTCCGAGGAATATCCTCCAAATTCAGCATATTTTCCCTCAAGTTCTGCGGCCCTAATGTAATCCTCATCGGTTGCATCGGTATTTGAATAAATATTGTCCCTCTCAGTCATCGCTGTCCACATTTCTTGATGCCCCATTAATACAACGTCCATAACCGGTATATCCTCAAAAGCAAATTGATCCTGCCCCAACTTACCAAGCCGAACCCCTTTGTCAATTATCACATCTCCTGAAGATGGTTCTTGATCGCCGCTTAATATTTTCATGAAAGTAGACTTCCCACAACCATTTGCTCCAATTAATCCATATCGATTCCCGTCCGAAAACTTCACAGAAACGTTTTCAAACAAAGGCTTTTCACCAAACTGTACGGTTAAATTTACTGTTGAAATCATCTATTAATCACCCATTCAAAAGCGTTATGAAAAATTAATGCCCAAGGAGATATTTTTTTTTCGTTATCCCAAGACGACGGTAGCCATGAATGTTGGTTTGTTCTAAAAGACCTTTCTGGATGTGGCATCATGAGAAGAATTCTTCCGTCTTCAGATGAAAACCCTGTCATTCCGTCTTTTGAACCATTCGGATTATAGGGATACCTGCTAGTCACTTCGCCCTCATAATCTACAAATTTCATTACCGAGACACTCTCCATTGTATTTTCACTAGAACCCTCTACTTTGCCGTGACCATGAGAACTACTAACGGGTAAAATTAAATTTTCGAGCCCATTCAAAAAAATTGACTGACTTGGTAATATTTCTACTAATGACTGTCTTGCTTCAAACCTCCGTGAACTATTTTGTTCGAACTTAGGCCAATATCCTGCTCCCCCTGGCAAAATTACGCTCAACTCACTCAAAAATTGGCACCCATTACAAACGCCAATAACAAATTTATTTTTATCAAAAAAAAACGATTTAAATTGTTGTTCTAAAAATTTATTAGTTAAAACAGATTGCGCCCAGCCTCTTCCAGGCCCTAAAACATCTCCATAAGTAAAACCTCCACTCACTGCCAAGCCATCAAAAATTGAGAGCTCAGTTTTTTTCTCTAAAAGGTCTTTTAAATGAATGTCATAACATTCAAAACCGTTGTAGTGAAATGCAGCTGCCATTTCTAAATGCCCGTTAACACCCTGGTCTCT
The DNA here is from genome assembly GCA_002684875.1 of Pseudomonadota bacterium. Taxonomy (GTDB): domain Bacteria; phylum Pseudomonadota; class Gammaproteobacteria; order Burkholderiales; family Burkholderiaceae_A; genus UBA7377. The sequence continues at coordinate 19,180 of NYVY01000004.1, read as the reverse complement.
TAATATTGCAACTTTCGGAGCTTTTTTTGTTTTTGAGGAAAATAACAAAATATTTTTTTCACCAAATCTTTTAATAATTTTTTCCAATCTATTTCCCATTCTCTGGTTCATAATTTCGTTGGGCGAGGTTGTCTCTAAAATACTCTCAATTTCTTCCTTTGCACAACGTGAATTATCTCTATTTCTTGAAATTTTGTATGAAACATCAGACCAAATATTTTCTAATTTCGGTCTTTTTTCCCTAAATATGCATTTTGCATCTCTGTATAAAACGATTTCATCTGTGTCATTTAAACTACCTATCTCAAAAGCTCTGGCAGCTAACCCAAAGTCCCTAAATGTTTTTAATAGTTCAGCTCTTTTCTTTTTGGTTGTCTGTAAAACAACTCCGAGCTCTTCGTTGAAAAGTGCATTCAAAGTTAGATCTTCTCTTCTTGTTGATACTTGATCAGCTTTGATTTTAAAATCACCCCAGTCTTTGGCGAACTCATCAATTGTTAACAAATCCAAATTAACTGTCAAACCAACTCTTCCTGCAAACGCCATTTCACAAAGAGTAACAAAAAGACCTCCATCGGACCGGTCGTGATAAGCATAAACCATTTTATTGGAAGGATCGCTATTTTCCTTTTCTCTAATACTTATTAAAGCTGATGTAAAGGATTTAATAAGATTTATATCATCCATATCAGGACAATTCCCTTCGCTAACCTCTAATATTTTTTGAAAAACAGAGCCTCTAATTCTATTATTTCCATTTCCTAAATCTAAAAAAACTAAAACTGTATCATTTAAGTCTCTCCTTAAGCATGGAGTCCAAGTATTTTCCGTTGACATTAACGGGGAAACCCCGGCCAAATTCAATGAAATCGGTGAAGTGACTCGTTCATAACCACTTCCCTTTTTTCTTACAGAACTCATTGAAAGCGAATCTTTCCCAACTGGGATAGACATTTCAAGCTTTACACAAATCTCACTTAAACTTTTTACAGCTGTAAACAAGTCGTAATTATCGTTTTCATTTTGAACTGATGCCATCCAATTCGCGGAGAGCTTTATGTCAGATAATTTAGGGACTGGAGAGGCAAAAATATTGGTAATTAATTCTCCAAGGGACATCCTGATTGAAGCCTCAACATTGAATAACGCAAGGGGAGGTCTTTCCCCTAAACCGATAGAAACTCCTCTATCTGTCTCGTAATCAATACTCATAACAGCGCAGTCGGCCACAGGTATTTGCCAAGGACCGACCATTTGGTCGCGACACGTTAACCCTCCAACTGTTCTGTCTCCAATAGTCACTAAAAAGCTTTTTGAAGCAACGGAAGGGTCCATCAAAACTTTTTCAGCGATTTCAACTAATGAATCAGGCAATTCATACGACTTTTTATCTACAAATTCCTGTCTCTTCTCCGCTTTTCGGACTAACTCAATCTTTTTCCCTAACAAGAAATCTAGGGGAAGTTTTATTGGGAATATAGCGGTACTTATAAATTCTTTTGATTCAACAGTGAGTTCATTCCCGTCTGTAAATTTTCCTATTACCTCAAAAGGTGCTTTTTCTCGTGTACACAGGTCTTTAAAGTCATTTAGGTCTTTTTTATTGATAGCCAAAACATACCTCTCCTGAGATTCATTTGTCCAAATTTCACAAGGATTCATTGAATGGTCAGAAACTGGTATCCTATCAAAATCAACGATTACCCCCTTTTTTCCATCAAAAGCGATCTCAGGTATTGCATTTGAAAGACCCCCCGCACCTACATCATGTATCGAAATAATAGGGTTACTTTCCCCTTGATCTGCACAAAAATTGATTACCTCTTGGACTCTCCTTTGCATTTCAGGGTTTCCCCTTTGAACGGAGTTATAATCTAACTCTAAAGAGTTAATCCCTGATGTGGAGGAAGAAGAGGCACCTCCGCCAACGCCAATTCTAAAAGAAGGACCACCAAGAACTATCAATAAGTCTCCCGTTTTTATTTTCCCTTTTTTTATATTCTCTCGACCAATTAATCCTACCCCTCCAGCAAACATTATTGGCTTATGAAAACCCCAGTACTGTCCATCGTAGTATTCTTCAAATGAGCGAAAATAACCACACACCGTTGGTCGTCCAAACTCATTACTAAAGTCGGAGGATCCAAGAGGGCCCTGTGTCATAATTCCTAGGCTTGTTGCTCTACCATCTGAGAAATAAGATTCTTCAAAGTCTAATTTTGAAACTGTAAAACCAACGAAACCTGCAATAGGAAATCCTCCTTTGCCAGTGGCAGACTCGTCCCTGATTTCTCCCCCTGCTCCAGTTGCCGCCCCTGGAAATGGAGAAATTCCAGTTGGGTGGTTGTGAGTTTCAGCTTTGAAAGTAAAATCATTTATTCCCTCAGAGACGCTATACTTCCAGTCGTCATTTTTTTTTGGAAATAATCTCTTACCGTTAAATCCAGTAACAACAGCTGCATTATCTATATAGGCGATCTCTACCCCATCACTATTTTTTTTATAAGTTTCTTTAATGAGCTGAAAGGGAGTTTTTTTTGTGACACTTCCATTTGTAACAAAATTAGAATTGAATATTTTGTGCCTGCAATGCTCTGAATTAACTTGAGCAAACATCATTAGCTCTAAATCACTAATTTTCCTATTTATTCTTTTATAAAACTCTGAGACATAATATATTTCCTCCTGAGAGAGAGCTAATCCGTATTTTTTGCTATATCTCGAAATAGAATCAGGATCATAATCAATAATCTCAGTCTCTTTTGTTCCATGAAACTGCAGGGATTGAGGAATTTCATTAAGTTGACAACTTTCGATAAGTGGATCAAAGAAGTTAATTGATACAAGAAATTTTTTAAAACTATCCGAAATCTCAACCATGTCAGAATGAATGGCTTGAGAATCATCTGAAAAAACTATACATCTACCCAACTCCACCTTCTGGATTTCATCACTACAAATATTTTCTATGATTGTTTGTGCCTTACTGGACCAAGGAGAAACTGTATTTCGACGGGGCGTAATAAACAAAAAAGAGTAATTACTATTCTCAGAAAGGTTTTTTCTAGTTAATAAAGATTCATCAACTATTTTAAAAAGATTAAAAAATGAATTATGACCAGCCTCTATAAAATCTTGGCTGGTCAAATTTGATGAGAAAACGATTACATTAAACGATTTAATTGCCTGTAATGAATCAAATGAAGAACTTTCTGGGCTATCCTTTAAGTTGCCAAAACTAAATGAATAATCAAAATCCGATTTAAATGCAAACGTATTCATACTAAGTTAGAACCTCCCCTGCAGTTAACTTAATCCTTTTTGAACACCTTTCTGCAAATCGGACATCATGAGTTACAACAATCAATGTGGTATCACTTTTTTCGTTGATATCAAAGAGTAAATTCTCGATGACTCTACCGTTGTTCTGATCCAAACTCCCAGTGGGCTCGTCTGCGAAAATAAAATCGGGATTGGCAACAAAAGCTCTCGCAAGTGCTACTCTTTGTTTTTCACCACCTGATAGTGTTTTTGGTAAGTGACTTACTCTATCATCCAAACCGACTGTTTTCAAAAAACCTAAAGCAACCTTTTTTGGATTTCTTAAATTTGCTAATTCCAAGGGGAGCATAACGTTTTCTAAAACGGTGATGTGATTAACAAGATTGAAGTCTTGGAAAACAAACCCAAGGACACCGTTTCTCATCTTTGCACGTTCTTCCTCACCCAAAATTGAAATATTTTTTCCGTACCACCGAACTATTCCACTTGATGGGACATCTAAGCCTGCAAGAATATTTAAAAGGGTTGATTTTCCGCACCCAGAGGGCCCTAAAATCGCCAGTGATTCTCCTTTTTCTACTCTAAAAGAAATGTTTTTCAAAATATCCAGTTTATTAGTACCGTTGTGTATAATCTTTGAAACTGATTCTATAGAAATAGCTTGAGTTTGTTTTGTTACCAATTTTAATACCTTTTTTCTAACTTAATTATGATAAAAACTAAAAGTCTTCTCCTTTGTGTCCTTTTTTTCCTTGTTTGTTCAAAAATTAATGCTGACGACCGCATTATGATATTCGGTGACAGTCTTTCGAGCGCTTATGGAATTGATAGACACGATGGTTGGGTTGAATTACTTAGAAAAAAACTTAAAGAAAAAAAGATAAAAGCTAAAGTCATAAATAAGAGTATATCAGGAGAAACAACTGCTGGTGGGGTAAGACGAATAGAAAAAGCCCTCGAAAGCATTAACCCCACCGTTGTTATTCTAGAGTTAGGAGCTAATGATGGATTGCGAGGACTATCAATAAAAACCATGATGTTTAACTTAAGAAAAATGGTAGAAAAAATAAAACAAAAAGGTGGTAAGTGTTTGCTCGTGGGTATAAGAATTCCACCAAATTATGGACCTGTATACGCCGAAAATTTTTCCAATGCTTTTTCACTTATTGCTAGCGAAACTAACTCAAACTATATTCCTACATTACTGGTTGGGTTTGAAACTGATCCTTCATTTTTTTTGTCAGACCAGATTCACCCCAATGAGGCGGCCCAAAAAATAATATTAGCAACGGTTTGGGACGCTCTAAGTGTAATGTTGACAAATTAAATGTCTTTTGCTGTTAAAGGTTTTAAAGAAGAGAAACTTTTTTTTTTACGGTCATGGAAGTTTTTTTCAATTGCTGCGATCCCAGGTTTTTTGTCTAACTTTTGGGTCATATTTCGAAGTCCGAACTACTTAGAAGGCGGTGATTTTATTGAATGGGCAGTTTTATCTTCCACGTTGGTCTTAATATCTTGTTTTAGTCAAGTCGGTATTAAGCCAGGATATATGCAAGAGGTTACTGATCTAGGGCTAAGTCAAAGGTCAAAAGCATTAAAAACTTCGCTCATTGTACTAGCTTTGACCGGTGGGCTTGCTGGAATCATTGTCATGGTGCCGTTTTATATATTATCAATGTATGAGGAGTGGAACAACACATCTGTTCTCTTCGTCATGCCTCTTTTATGTATTTCGACTAATCTTTATGTAATATTTCAAACTGACTTGAGAATAAACAAAATGGCCGACGTGTTGGCTAATATGGCGATTGTTCAAACAGTCATCTTTTTTCTTTTTTTTGAAACTTTTCTTTTCGCAGGATTAGATTTCTTACTAAGTTTCTACACGGGTACGGCGTTAAGCCTTACAACGATTTGTATTTTTCTTTGGTCAAAATCTAATATCCATTCAGGACTTAGCATTGACTACACTTTTGTTCGTCGAGCCTTAAAGATGGGTAGTTTTTTTCTTGCATCACTTCTCTGCAGGTACGCATCTGATGCAATAGTTATGGGTGGTTTTAAATGGCTCTCGAGCGATACTATTGGAGGGTTACTAGGAATCAGTGTAAAACTTTCAGAACCAATAGTACTTTTATACTTCACAGCCATACAAATGGCCTGGGGAAGTCATGTTTATAGTTGGATAAAAGAAGAACCAAAAAAATTGTTAAGTTATTCTAATTGGGTATCGACATTATTGATAATTGGTTTTTTTATTGGTCTTGGTATATGTTTTTTTATTTGTTCTACCCTTTTCAATTCTGTATCATTTACCCAAGTCCTTCCGTTTGTATTAATGTTACTTTCAAGAGCTACTGCTTTTGCCTTTCTTACAACAGTTGGCTTTGGTCAAACTATTAAAAGAAGCTATAAAAGCGGTTTTAAATTTAATCTTTTTGAATTATTGCTCACTGTATGCCTTACTCTTCTTTGTTTGCAATATTCAAACTGGATTGTCGCCACTGTCATTTGCGGTTTACTCCCTTGGCTAACAGTTTTCTTGTTAAGGACAGATAGTTTAAGAGTACTGAAAAAGACTCTACATAATCATATCAAGTATTCCTAAATCCATCTTCGAACCCTGTCAGAATATTTTAAGAAATTTTGTCCAAATTTTTTTTCTAACGATATTTCTTCAAAATAAATTTGCTTTTTTGTAATATAAACAATAAAAACTGGAATCAAGATCAGACTAATATAAGAGCCAAAATAAATAGCCGCTCCTAATTGGATCGATGACAAACCAAGGTACATAGGATTTCTCGTAAACCTATAAACTCCTTCTGTTATTAACGAGGAAGTTTCATCCAATTTGAAGGGGTTAACTGTGGTGTTTCCCTTTTTGAAAAGACGGATTGACAATATTATAATGATAACACCCTCTAACCCAACGATAGCGGCGAGCACTGTTTGTCCAAAAAACTCAAACGATGAAATAAGAAAGTTTGAAAAATAAAAAATACTAATGTTTGCTAAAGCAAGAAACGGAGGATGTATTTTATTCATTATCGTTATATTTATAAATATGCGCTACCTTTGATGTTTAACATAGTTTTGCTTGTCCATAGGTCGTTAGCGGACAACCCCTAAGCAATTACCAGGCTATCAAGAAAAAGGCTTTTTTATTTTTTTCGTCATAATTAAATGAAGATAAAAATTAACAACCCTATAAAAACTAACAACAGCGCAAACTTCATTAATTATTTGATGGGCACGAACGTTACCCTTCCTCCCCCTGGTTTAGCTTTCATCATCTCAGGCACAACGATGAATTTTCCGTCTGAAGTGACATCTATATCTGCTGGGTTAATAAAACCATCCTTAACTAATTTAGGTTCTTGTGTTGGTGTAGTTAAGTCGAGACTCCAAATCTTTCCACCTTTCCAGTCAGAAATATAAAGCTTAGTACCCGCAAAGGCTAGTCCGTCCCCACCTCCAAAACCAGTTGCCATTTTTTCCACTGACGAATTTCGAAGGCGAATTCGAGATAAAACACCAGTCGTAAAATCCGCTACCGTTAAATAACCTCTCTGAAAGGCTAAGAGACCATTAGGAGCCTGAATATTTGGATCATTTACACTATCTACGACAAGGGAAACCTTTCCGTTGGGAGATACACGATAAACTGCACCGCCGCTTCTCTCTCCTTGTTTTACTTCTCCACTATCAGAAACGTAGATGATTGTGTTTCTATCGATTGTTAAATCATTTAAAAATGTGATTTCTCTTGGAAAGTCTTTTGATCCCAACCAAGATTTAACTTTTCCATCAAACGTTACCTTCTTTACCTCGTCGATATCTGTTACATAGATTGTATTTCCTTCTACCAGAAGTCCTTTTGGGTCATTTAAACCACTGGCGACCACTTTCTTTTTACCATCAGTAAAAACTTCTAAAATCCTTCCATCCCCGTTTACTCCTACCTTTCCAATCTCACTAATAAAAATTCTACCATCCCTTGTTGTAAACGCTGACTCGGGGTGGACGATTCCTTCAACACTCATCGCAGTACAGATGGTTCCAGGAAGAATAAGAGCTAAAAAAAATAAAACCCTGGTAGAAAAATAGGGAAAGCTGCAGCTTTGTAACAAATCAGGTCGGATAAATCTGTAAAAAAGTGAATTTTCATGCAGAGAACTCGTTTTCATAACCGCTCCTTTATGCGCTCAATTATAACAATCACTGCAACTTCCCCAACTACTGATTTTGAAAAAAGTTCTAACACAAACCGAGGTTCCGACAGATCTCACCCTACTAATGGGCTCTGAAATAGAAATTATGCGGGAAAAATGTTGGCTTTTTGAAAAATTACCTAAAATAAAAGGAAAAAGAATTTTACTGGCGGAGGGTGTGAGATTCGAACTCACGGAGAGGTTGCCCCCTCGCTGGTTTTCAAGACCAGTGCATTCGACCACTCTGCCAACCCTCCTAGTCTAAAATTATAACCTATAGTTCAACAGACAACATAATTCCTAGCGTCGATCACCTGACAGTTGATGAAATTCTTTAATTCCTTTAGTACCGAAAACTTTATACAACTGTACAAGAAAAAGACCCTGTTTTCTGACGCTATCTCTTGATTCTTGTATGACTGGGCAGTGAAAAGCATATAAAAAGGATATAGTAGACCCCACTAACACAAGACACGTAAGTATTAAATAAAGTTCTTTTTTTAATGCTCTCTTCATTCTTTTTTAGCTTGTTCAGCCTTGTCGCTTTCAATTGGTGTGTTTTTTTTACTAGGTTCTATTTCTTTCGACTTACGGTCGATGGCACCTTTTTCTTCCTCGACCTTGTTAGGTTCAGAATTAGCCTTTTTTAAACCGTACTTTTTTACAATATAGTCATCTAGTTTGGCAGTTTGTTCCCGAACAACATTTTCCCTCGCCGTATTGTGAGCTTCTAAGTCAGCAATTGGTTCCTTTTTCCCCATTTTTTTCCTCAATAACTTTTCCATCTAGGTTTGAACAACCCTTCCTTCATTCTTTTAAGCCAAAGAGCTAAAACAAGGGTTTTCGCATCAACGATCTCATTACTCTCTACCATTTTAAAAAACTCTCCCAACGAAACCTCAAATAATTCAATACACTCACCAGGATCAGTGGTTTGATCACCAATATATTCTACCGAGTCGGCAAAATATAAAAAAATAACTTCGTCTGAATATGCTGGCGCAGGAAGGAATTTTCCAACATTACACCAAGAATTTGATGAAAAACCAGTCTCCTCTTCAAGTTCTCTTTTTGCGGCAGGTAAAGGATCCTCTCCGCGGTCAAGCTTGCCTGCTGGAAACTCTATTATTGCTCGATTAATAGGATAGCGCCATTGGCGTTCGATAAGTAAATTTCCATTTTTCAAAATGGGAACAATAGCAACTGCCCCTGGATGGGTAAAATATTCTCTTTTACTTTTTATATTATCAGCTGCGATTACTTCATCTTCAAATAAATTTAAGAACTGTCCTTCAAAAATTTTTTTTGTGCTTGTCTGTTTTTCATTCAATGAACCAGAACTATTGGAAAAACCATTTAATTTTTTCATATTTGTTAAGAGAAAAATGATGTACCAATAAGAAAATTAATATTATTAAAAATTATATAAGGAAAAAACCCCAGTATTATCACAGAGGAAGCGTTAATCAAAATAAAAATATTATTACTAGCTCCAAGGGAAATTTGTTTAGTTTGGTCTGCGAGACTGTAGCCATCAAACAATAAAACCTTAATTACTTTTAAGTAATAATATGCACCAACCGCAGACATCAGTACAGCAAAAACAGCAATGATAATTTGCTCAGAACTTATTAATACCTCTAAAACGAAAAATTTTGCATAAAAACCAATTGTAGGAGGAATTCCTGCCATTGAGAGCATAAAGAGAACTAGGCACCATCCAACAACTGGATTTGCCTTCATAACATACTTCAAATTAGAAATTAAATCACTCGATATTTTATCATTGTCAGCCAAGAGTAATAAACAGCCAAAGGCCCCTACAAAGCTCAATAGGTAAATAACTCCATAAGCAAAAAAGGCAGTGAGCGCATCTAGTGAGAACAAAGTCTCGTTTTCTCCCCCATATTGGACAGACGAAATCGCCGCAGCTAAAAACCCAACATTAGCAATACCAGAATAACCCATTAACCTTTTAAAACTTGTTTGGACCACTGCGACTAAATTACCTAAACCTAAAGAAAGTATAGCCATAATTAAAAACATATTTTGCCAGTCGTCTAACAAACTAGCAAAACCTTCAAATAATACGCGATATCCAAGCATAATAGCCGCCAACTTTGGAGTAGAGCCAATAACCATTGTCATTGGAAGAGATGCCCCCTGGTAAATATCTGGTATCCACATGTGAAAAGGGACCAACCCTAGTTTAAAGGCTAGTCCACAAATGATAAAAACTAATCCAAATATCACAATTACTTTGTTGGCACCGTCTGATAAAATCTGGTCAGATATTCCATTTAAATCAAATGACCCAGTGGCTCCATAAACCATAGAGATACCATAAAGTAAAAACCCTGAGGCTAAAGCCGCGAGGACAAAAAACTTTATTGCTGCCTCAATAGAATCGCTGTTATCTCTATTAAGGGCAACCAAAGATATTAATGAAAGGGAAAGCAATTCGATACCTAAATAAATTATTAATAGGCTATTCGAAGACATCATTAATAATTGACCTAATAACGCAAAAGTTGATATCAACAAAAATTCTGGACCAGGAATTTTTCGTATTTCAAGAAATTTTTTGCAGTAGTACTGAGATAGTGAAAAGAAAATACAAATAACCCCCTTTAAGAATTTTGTAAGAGGATCTGAGGTATACATACCATTGAAAGCATTTTCAATCGATGTCGAAAAAAATGAATCTCTGATAAGAAAAAGTCCAAGAAGAAAAATAACCACCAAAACAGAATTATAAAGAAAGTTTTTATAGGTCTCTTTAAAAACTAACGTGCAAATAAGAAAGGTTACTAATAAAGCAAATATAAATAGCTCTGCATAGGCTGTAAAAAAATTAAGACTCATAAAATTGTGCATACTTTAACTCTGAAATAAATCATTTAAGGTTGTTTCCCCCGAGACACATGATTTGTGAGATTATCAACGCTAGCCTGAGTAACATCTGTTATTAGACTTGGTTTGATTCCGAAAAGAAGTATAAAAAAAGAAAAGATTAATAATAAAAATTTTTCCCGACCATTCACATCAACCAAATTTGCAACTTTTTCATTAGCGACTTCTCCATAAAAAACTTTTTTCACTAAGAAAAGGGAATACGCAGCACCTAAAACGAGCGTTAAAGCTGCTAAAGATCCAACGAGGATATTTTCCTTAATAGCCGCAAGAATTACAAAAAATTCACCAACGAAGCCACTGGTAACAGGAAGACCGCAGTTTGCCATCGCAAAGAAAACAAAAAAACCAGCGAAAATTGGCATAGTATTACACACCCCTCCGTAGTCTGAAATTTTCCTACTATGAATGCGATCGTAAAGCACCCCAATAGAAAAAAACATTGCACCAGATATAAACCCATGTGAAATCATCTGAAAAATAGCTCCCTGAACTCCAAGGGGTGAAAAAAGAAAAATCCCCAAAGTAACAAAACCCATGTGGGCAATTGAGGAATATGCAACCAATCTTTTCATATCTTCCTGAATCAATGCCACCAAAGCAATATAACTGATGGCTATGAGAGACAAAACAATTATTAACATTGAAAGAGCCTGTGAGGCCTCAGGCAAAACTGGAAGACTAATTCTTAGAAAACCGTATCCCCCGAGCTTTAACATTATAGCGGCCAATATAATTGACCCACCAGTTGGTGCCTCAACGTGCGCATCTGGTAACCAGGTGTGGATAGGCCACATAGGTATCTTTACAGCGAACGCCATAAAGAAAGCAGCAAAGATATAGTATTGTGTCGTCAAATCAATACCTTTGTTATGCCAGTCCAAAATTGAAAACGAACCAGATATTTGATAAAGGTAAATCAAAGCGACCAAAGCTAATAGCGACCCTAGAAGCGTATAAAGAAAAAACTTTATGGAGGCATATATCCGATTAGGACCGCCCCATATACCAATGATAAAATACATAGGGATTAACGTTGCCTCAAAAAAAATATAAAAGAGGATTCCATCTAAGGCAGAAAAAACTCCATTTAACAAACCTGATAAGAGTAAAAAGTTTCCAATATATAAAGATACTTTTTTACCTATCACCTCCCAAGCAGACAAGATAACAATGAAAGTAACTAGCCCAGTTAGAGGGATAAAAAAAATTGAGATACCATCAACACCAAGAAAGTAACTAATACCTAAGCTTTTTATCCAAAAAAATCTTTCCACTAACTGCATACTGGCGAAACCTGATTGAAAATATAATAAAGGCAGCACACTTGAACCTAATGAGATCAATGAAGCAAAAAATCCCACAGTTTTTATCGTTGAGTTAGAAAAATTTCCAGGAATCAAACCCAAAACAAGCACTACCAATCCAACAGATATTGGAACCCAAATAGCAAAAGATAATATAGGTAAATCAGTCATCAATTTTATTTAACTCCTGGATCTGGAATGAACCACCACAAAAACACACCTATCCCAACTATCATTGAAATTGCATAGTGAAAAACAAAACCCGTTTGTGATTCTCTTACAAAACTAGCTGTTTTTTTTGTTACGTTGACAACGCCATGAACTAAAAATTTATCGATAATAATACGTTCAGACCAATTGTATAAACTTTCACCGGTTTTGGTCGCAAACCTAACAAGGTAATTCAGATAAAAATGGTCAAAATAATATTTTTCTCTGATAGTTTTGAAAAAATAACTTTTGTCATTAGCGCATTTATCAGAAAATGCAGGATAAAATCGATAAATTAAATATGCACTAACCGATCCAATAACAATTAGTATTACTGGTTTAGAAAATAATCCGTGAAGTCCAAATTCAAATGCAGAAGCAAGAGAGTTTACAACTGGAGTAACCGAATCGTTTTGTGAGCGTACGTTTATTATTTCCGACAAAAAATTATTGATTACAAAAGGTTCCAGCATAAAGTATCCAAGAAAAATTGAAGGTGCCGCCAAACAAATTAATGGAAAAGTTACAACTTTTGGGGACTCACGAGGAGCAAGCTTAGCTTCATCAAATCTTGGTTTTCCATGAAAAACTAAAAGGACTAACCTTACGCTATAAAATGCCGTGATAGCAACGCCTGCATTTAAAAGGAAATAAATAACATCTGAAAAGGTTTTATCTGAAGCATCGAGTGACAAAAGAATCAGGTCTTTGGAATAATAACCTGACAAAAATGGTATTCCCATTAATGAAAGTGAACCAACGACCATGAGTAAATAGGTCAAAGGCATATATTTTTTTATACCACCCATCTTTCTTATATCTTGCTCGTGGTGCATTCCGATAATAACCGAGCCAGCACCTAAGAAAAGGAGTGCTTTAAAAAATGCATGAGTTATTAAATGGAAGATTGCAAGACTATACGCTGAGCAACCTAATGCGACGGTCATATAACCTAACTGAGACAATGTTGAATATGCAATAATACGTTTTATATCATTTTGAAACATTCCCAGAAGCCCCATAAAAAATGCAGTAACTCCTCCAAGAACAAGAACAACTGTCAACGCCCATTCAGCTAACTCAAACAAAGGTGAAAGGCGGGTGACCATAAAAATACCCGCAGTAACCATAGTTGCTGCGTGAATCAAAGCTGATATCGGCGTTGGTCCCTCCATCGAGTCTGGAAGCCAAACATGAAGAGGAACTTGTGCAGATTTTCCCATAGCCCCAATAAACAAACAAATAGCAATTAAAGATAGTAAGTCAACCTCTCCAAAAGTAGTTGTTACAGTTCTACCTTCTAAGATATTGATCGAAGCAAACATTTCAGAAAAATTCAATGTTCCAAGATTGACGACAATTAAAGCTATGCCAATTAAAAAACCTAAATCCCCTACTCTATTAACTAAAAATGCTTTGAGATTAGCATGGACCGCAGATTTTTTCTTAAACCAAAACCCAATTAACAAATAAGAAACTAAACCAACTGCTTCCCATCCAAAAAAGAGTTGGAGAAAGTTATTACTCATTACCAACATATGCATCGCGAAAGTAAATAATGATATGTAACTGAAAAACCTCTTGTAGCCAACGTCTCCTGCCATGTAGCCAATTGTATAAATATGCACCATTAAAGAAACAAAATTTACTACTAACAGCATGCTTGCTGAAAGCCTGTCTATCATAAAGCCGATCTCAAACTCTATTCCACCGATAGAGGCCCACTTATAAACTTGGTAGTCATAAGATTTACCAGATAACGTATCGTAAAAAACTAGTGCTGACAAAATCAAAGACAAGGTAACTGAACTGATAGTCACGATGTGACTTAACCTATCGGTGATTAACCTTCCAAAAATTCCAGCAATGATGGCAGCTGCCAAAGGCAAAACTGGCACTAAGGAATGAATTAAAAACAAGTTTTACCCTTTCAATCTGTCTAACTTATCCACTCTGATTGTATCTAGTTTCCTGAAAAGAATCACCAAAATAGCTAGACCAATCGCAGCCTCGGCTGCAGCAACCGTAAGAACAAAAAAAACAAAAATTTGTCCTTGTAAATCTCCAAGAAAATAGGAAAAAGCAACGAAGTTCATATTAACGGATAAAAGCATAAGCTCTATTGCCATGAGTAAAATAATTGTATTCTGCCGATTAATAAAGATTCCTATTATTGAGATAGAAAATAATATGGATCCCAAAAACAGGAAGTTAACGAGAGACACTTAAGCGCCTTGGTTTAAGTAGTTAAACATATTATTCCTTAGGTTCTACTTTTACAAATGTAATACGTTCCGATGCAGAAACTGAGACTTGTTCTGCTGGGTTCTGAGCCTTAACGTCCTTTCTTTTTCTTAACGTTATCGCTATAGCAGCTATCATAGCAAGAAGTAAAATAATAGCAGCAACTTGAAAAGCTAAAAAAAACTCTGTGTATAACCTTAATCCAATCTGATAAGTATTATTGGAATACATAATTGGAACGTTAGTCGATGAGGAGTCAGAAAAACCGAACACAATGACAGCGACCATTTCAAAAATTAAAACGGCCGCTACTGGAATAGCTACGGCTAAATTTGAAAAAAGATTTTTTTTAATTTGTTCAAGATCAAACCTAGCCATCATAATGACGAAAAGGAATAGAACCATTACTGCTCCTACATAAACTAACACCAATGTTAACGCTAGGAACTCAGCACTTAACAAAATCCAAAGGGCAGCGGCAGAGAAAAAAGATAATATTAAAAACAAAGCAGCATGAACTGGATTGTTAACCGTTATTACCGCAACAGACGAACCAATAAGAACACTCGAAAAACTGTAGAATAAAAAAGTTATGGCATTCATATCAGCGATAACTTGCATCCTTTTGGCGATCCGCCGCTATTTGTTCTTCGTACTTATCACCTACAGCCAATAACATTTCCTTGGTAAAATATAGGTCACCTTTTTGTTCGCCGTGATACTCATGGATATTGGTTTCAACGATTGAATCAACAGGACAGCTTTCTTCACAAAAGCCACAATAAATACATTTTGTAAGATCAATATCATAGCGAGTCGTTCTTCTAGTATTATCCTCTCGCTCCTCAGTTTCTATCGTAATAGCAAGAGCAGGACATACCGCTTCACAAAGTTTACATCCAATGCATCTTTCTTCACCGTTTGGATACCTTCTGAGNGCATGAAGNCCACGAAAACGCGGAGAGACTGGAGTTTTCTCCTCTGGATATTGAAGAGTAATTTTTCGCTTAAACAAATTTTTTAAGGTTATCCTTAAGCCTGCCAATAGCTCAAGCAAAAGAAAAGATTTCAAAAAGTCAAAAAATTTACGCNGCATAACAACTAACTCCAAATAGANAAAGGACTTTTCATCCAAAACGCAACTACGACTAACCANAAAAGGCTCACAGGTATAAATATTTTCCAACCCAGTCTCATTATTTGATCATACCGATACCTTGGAAAGGATGCCCTAAACCAAATAAAAAAAGTAAACAAGAAAAAACTTTTTACACCTAACCAAATCCACCCTGGAATAAAATTCAAGGCATCTAGCGGAGAATCCCATCCTCCAAAAAACATTATGCTTGCNAGCACAGCAATTAAAATCATGTTTGCNTATTCAGCTAGAAAAAANACCGCAAAAGCCATTCCAGAGTATTCCACCATGTGACCAGCTACTATTTCAGACTCTCCCTCAACAACATCAAAAGGATGTCGATTCGTTTCAGCCACCCCCGAAATAAAATAAATTACCAAAATTGGTAATAATGGAAGCCAATTCCAGGATAAAAAATTAAAACCAATGTTTGCAAAGTACCCCTCTTGTTGCCCAGTTACAATTTGACTCAAGTTTAAGCTCCCAGAAACCATCAGAACCACAACTAACGAAAATCCTATTGCTAGTTCGTAGGACACCATCTGTGCCGAAGCTCGCATTGCAGCTAAAAAAGCATATTTCGAATTGGATGCCCACCCAGCCAAAATTACCCCATAGACCTCTAAAGAGGTCGCAGCAATTAAAAATAAAAGGCCAGCATTAATATTCGATAAAACNACGTCTGGACTAAAAGGAATAACGGCCCATGCTGCTAGAGATGGAGCAATTGTTAGAACTGGAGCCAACAAATACAGTAACTTATTTGCCTTTTCAGGAATAATGATTTCCTTTGACATAAGTTTTAACGAATCCGCTATTGGCTGAAGCAAACCAATTGGCCCTACTCTGTTAGGTCCCAACCTAGCATGCATCCACCCGATGAGTTTTCGTTCATACAAGGTTGCGTAAGCTACAGCGCCTAAGATGGGTAAAATCACAAGCCCAATCTTAAAAACGTTCCAAATTACTAACCACCCTGTTGGTCCAAAAATTTGCTCACCTGACACTTGTAAATACGAAACAAGACTATCCATGCAAACCTAACTTTCTAAACCCATGATTGAACCACTAATTGAGTCGGAACCCAACTTACCCCCCAAAATTGCCACAACACCTGGTGCAACGTTTTTATCAGTCGAAGCTACTAAAGAATACTTTCTTCTGCCCACAGTATTTTCAATATCTAACGTAACGGTTTTTCCATTTTCAATTCCCCTAGCTAAAATATCCTTAGGATTAAACAAAATAGAGGGACCATTGGCTAACGGTGTGTTTTGTAGCGAAGAGGCCCGCCTAACAACTGGATCCGACGAGTATATTGGAACGTAGTGAAAAGTTTCTAGTTCATTAGCTTTTTCAATTTCCATTTCTTCCTTAGATTCAATCTCTCCGTCATTAACCTTTAATTCCTGCAATTGTAAAACTTTTTCTTCTGTTAATTCAGGAACTAACGTGCTTCTTAACTCCAAGAGTGAATCAAACTCTAACTTCTTCAAACCTAAGTATGAAGCAAAAACGCGAAGAACTTTCCATAACTCCTTTGCCTCCCCTGGAGGCTCAACAACTTTTGCAGATTGCTGCAATCGACCCTCCATATTAACGAATGAACCTTCGGTTTCAAAACAGGAAGATATAGGAAAAANAACGTCNGCANATTTGTCAGCCGAAGACTTAAAGCTTGAAAANCTTATTACNGTATTTCTTTNAAANGCTGTTCGAGCAATCTCATTGGCAAANAANTCAGCATCAAGGTCTAAATTTGAAACCAANTANCATGAAGACTTNTTGTCAAACATTTCAGCTGNATTTAAGCCNTTTTNTTTTGGTAAACAGTTTGCTAAATAACCTCCAACAAAATTACCACCACTGGTAACAAAACCAAGTTTGCACCCCAGTTTTTCAACTATTTTTTTACAAAGCATAATTAACCTCGTTGCTTTAGGATGCGATAAAACTGCCATACCGATTAAAACAAGGGAAACTCCGTCTTTCTTGCTGCTTGAAAAGCTATGAACCAATTTTTCAAAACTATTATTGTGAGAGCCTTTTGTGGGGGAATTCTCATGCTCACTATCTATAAAACTCAGAAGACTACCCAAAAACCCTTCATAATTTTTAGGAGAAACCAAAAACGCATCTTCCTCATCTCCTAAAATTTCCTGATTATAAGAGGACAACTGCCACACATTAGTGCCGTTGTTGTTTATTCCCCACCGAATTTTTTGGGCAAGAAGAGGACAGTCATCTCTAAGCCTACTNCCAAAAATTAAAATNTTATCAAGTTTTTTTATATCCTCAAGGGAACAGTTTAAAGAGGGAATTCCTCCTATTTTCTTATCAAAGGATGGGTCAGTTAACCAATTTCTGAAATCAATATTGTCACTGCCTAAACCTCTCAATAAGCTGGCAAATAGTGACATTTCCTCAATCGATGAATTCCCTGATATAAGACCGTTTAATCTTTCACTTTTCTCNACTAAATTTACAGCCTTTTTAAAAGCNNTCTCCCAACTAGCTTCAACAAGTAGACCGTTTTCATCCCTAATGAGNGGGTATTTAAGCCTATCATCGGACATTAATCCTTCATAGGAAAACCGATCTCTATCTGAAATCCAACACTCATTAACAGTATCGTTTTGAAATGGTAGNACTCTCATAANTTGATTTTTCTTTGCCTGAACGTTCACGTTACACCCTAATCCGTCGTGATTACTAACTGCTCTTGTCTTTTCCAACTCCCAAGTTCTNGCGGTGTAACGAAAAGGCTTGCTNGTAAGGGCACCTACAGGGCATATATCTATCATGTTACCCGAGAGCTCACTTTCGATTGCATTTCCCAGATAAGAGGTAATCTCTGAATGTTCACCTCGTCCTGGCATCCCCAACTCTTTAATTCCAGCAACCTCCTCCCCAAATCTAACACAGCGAGTACAGTGTATACATCTAGCCATCTCCTCAGCGGATATTAAGTCTCCAAGGGACTTATGAAAAACTACTCGCTTTTCCTCCTTAAATTGCGAATTTGACTTTCCATAACCAACTGACAAATCCTGAAGTTGGCATTCCCCTCCTTGATCACAGATTGGGCAATCTAAGGGATGATTTATAAGTAAAAACTCCATTACAGACTCTTGTGCACTTTTTGCAAGTTTTGAATCAGTAAACACTTTCATCCCTTGGGTCACTGGAGTAGCGCAAGCTGGAAGAGGTTTTCTTGACTTTTCAACCTCCACAAGNCACATTCTGCAATTCGCAGCAATTGANAGTTTTTTGTGATAGCAGAAATGTGGAATGAAGACACCGTGTTCTTCTGCTGCTTCCATNATNGTTGAACCCTCTTTTACGGCAACATCTTTTTCGTTAATTTTNATTTCTATCATTGGGAGTCTTCAACTAAACATTTTTTNTGTTTGACATGGTAGACAAACTCATCTCGNAAATTTTCAATAAAAGCCCTNACAGGCATTGCAGCNGCNTCACCCAAGGCACAAATAGTCTTACCCTGAATGCGNTCAGCNAGCTCTAACAATTTCGACAAATCTTCNTCTGTNCCCTCACCCATTTCTATCCTATTTACAATTCGCCATAACCAACCTGTNCCTTCTCTGCACGGGGTGCATTGGCCACAAGACTCTTCATAATAAAAATAAGATAGTCTCAGTAAACACTTAACCATGCAACGGGTTTCATCCATTACAATGACCCCACCCGAACCTAACATTGAACCAGCTTTCGATATCGAATCAAAGCTCATATCTGTATTCATCATTACGGAAGCTGGCAGAACTGGCATAGAAGCCCCCCCAGGAATTACAGCTTTCAAAGCTCTCCCGCCTCTAACGCCACCAGCCAACTCAAGTAACTCGCTGAAC
>NYVY01000039.1 GCA_002684875.1 Pseudomonadota bacterium | reverse complement strand
GTCCATTCCGATCACCATCGTCGATGCGTTCGTCACGGACGACGCATTCACCGGAAACCCCGCCGCGGTCTGCATCCTGCCCCCCGGCGGGTGCGACGCCCCCGGGGTCGAATCCCGTTTTCTCGACATCGCGTCGGAGATGAACCTTTCGGAGACCGCGTTCGTCGCGCCGATCGAGGATCCGGAATCGACGGCGGGCTGGATGCTCCGGTGGTTCACCCCCGGCGAAGAGGTCGAACTCTGCGGTCACGCGACGATCGCGTCGGCGCACACCCTGCGGGAGAAGGGGCTCGCCGACGCCACCGACCCCATCGTCTTTCGCACCCGGCACCGCGGCGACCTCTTGGCGGTCCGTACCGACGGATACGAGTCGGTGGGACTTCCCGCCTCGCCGCTGGAGGAGGTCGCGTCACCGGATCGACGCCTCTTCGAAGGGCTTGGCATCGAGCCGGGCCGGGTCGTCCGCACGCTGGAGGACGACCTGGTGCTGGTGCTCGACGATCCGGCGGTGATCGAACGAATGACGCCCGACATGCGGGTGCTCGGCGCGGTGAAGGCCCGCGGGATCGCGGTGACCGCGCTGGCTCGGAATCGTCCGGACGGCGCCTCGGTGGTCAGCCGTTACTTCGCGCCGAACGTCTCGGTCGACGAGGATCCGGTCACCGGTTCGCTGCACGCGAGCCTCGGTCTGCTCTGGCGCGGAGACCTCGGGCCGACGTTCCTGACCTGGCAGGGCGGCCCGCGGGGGGGAAGGGTCCGGGTGGACGCGACCACCGCCGACGAAGGCATCGTCCGCGTCGCGGGTCGGGCCCGGCTGGTGCTGGACGGCGCCTTCCTCGGGTGAGGTCGGGCATCGAGGCGGGGTGTCGGGGCGGGATGTCGGTTTAGGACGCGACGTCGTGAGGACCGACCCGAGCCGGGTACGATCGTTCCCGCCGGACGTCCGAGCTCCCACGTCGGACGTGCTGGACCATCGTGACCCCGACCACCGTCGCCCCGCTTGATGAAAAGGACGCCTCGATGACCGAAGAGAAGAACCGACTCGCCACGTTGTTCGCGGACTGCTGGAAGGACGACGCCCTGAAGGCCCGCTTCCTGCGCGAGCCGACCGTGGTCCTCGCCGAATACGGGATGCCGGTGCCCGAGGGCGTCACCGTCAAGGTCGTCGAGAACGAGACCGATCGCGTCCACATCACCATGCCGGNGGCCCCGCAGGGTCACGAGCACCTCTCGGACGAGGATCTCCAGCACGCGGCGGGCGGGTGCGATCCGGGCATGCGGAGCTTCAACACCACGGTCTCACCCAATCGAACCTGTCACGCCTGCTGAGGTGCGGTGGTTCGCGCGTCCCGCACTCGCCTGCGTGATGCCGGATCGGCGTGGCGTCGNCCGTGCGATGACGCCTCAACCGTCGATCGGGGTGAAGGTGACGCTGCGAAGGTTGTAGCCGGCGCCCAGACGCACGTGCATCTCCTGCACCCCGGCGGGCAGGTCGACCTCGGTGACGAGATCCGTCCAGTCCTGCCAGTTCGCGGTCGGCGTGGTTCGGAGTTCGCCGGTCACGTTGCGACCGCCGAATTCGATGTTCAGCGCACCCGGGCCCCCGGCGTGACGGATGTCCAGCCGGTATCGACCCGCCCGCTTCACGTCGACGGTGTAGCGGAGCCANTCGCCGTCCTCGATCCACGCCACGACCGAGCCGCCTTCCGCGCTGGCCTGGATGTCGACCCCTTCGCGGGGGCGGTGGAATCCGTCGATGTTGTCCGGGGCCGAGTCGTGATAGGCGACGCCTTCGCCGCCGTGGTCGAAGTCGACCAGCTCGATGGTTCCGGGGATCGCATGAGGACGACCGAGGAACGGTCCGGGTTCCGGTGATGCCTCGACGGTCGAGACCGGAGCCTTCGGAGCGGCCTGCGGCGTCCGGCCGTCGAGCATCACGTAGTTCGTCTCGGCCAACCCNGCATGGTCCGCATCGGCCACCAGGATCTCGAGGGTGAGTCCGCCCGCGAGTTCGCGGGTGATGCTGCGGACGAGGTGTCCGCCGCCACCGAGCGATCGAAGCACGACGTCACCNTTGGGGCGTTCGATCCAGCGGAAGGTCTCCCGTGGTCCGACTTCCTTCGCGACCGGGGTGAGGGCGTCGGTGTTGCAGGCGGCGGAGACGTAGGCGCCGTTGCTCGCCTTGAAGGCGACCAGGCCGGGCCCGACCTGTTCCAGCGTGAACCGATCGTCGGACTCGCCGGTGTACTGCTCGAGCACCGCGGTGAGGTCGCCGCCCCCGGGGGCGGAGACGAACCGCTCACGGCCACGGTCGAAGATCGCAACCGGTGCGCCGTCCTCGGGAATGTCCGGACTGCCANTCGCCGGCCAGCGGGCGTCGGGGTGATCGGGCGTCCAGGTCACGCCGGCGCGATCGAGGCGATAGGCGAGGCCGGGGAGTTCGGCGTCGTTGGCGGCGAGCCATTGGAACTGGAGCCAGCCCGTGTGGTGGGACTCGAACGCGGCGTTGTAGGACTCGTCGTCCTCGATGCTCGGATCCGGGACCGTGTCGCCCGGCCAGAACTCGGTGCAGATCGTGGCGGGGAATCCCGGCGTGCGATGGATGAGGTCGAGGCATGCCTCGATTCCCTGGCGGGTCTCGTATCCGTGCCACGCGACGGCGGCGTTGTTCCAGTCGACGCCGCGGGCGGTCACGTTTCGAATCGCGTCCGCCACCGCGCCTTCGTACCGGAAACCCATGTAGGAGAACAGGAGGACCATGGTGTCGGGGGCCACCTCCCGGATCGTTCGGTACATGGTCATCTGGTCGTCCCAGTCCTCGGGGCGCCAGTGGGCGGCGGTGAAGTGGACGGGTTCGTTCTTGGCCTCGTAGATGACGTGGGTCCGGTCCTTGTAGCGGGGACCGTAGAACTTCCAGAAGTCCTGGATGAACTCCATCGAGTGGATCGCGCCGTTCTCGCCGTTGCATCCGATCGTGATGATCAGGTAGAGGCCCGCCTTCGCGCATCGGTCCACCAGAATGTCGCAGTCCTCGACGTTGTAACCGACGGGATCGGTGTTTCCGGAGGAATCGCCTTCGAGGTAGAGGTGGACGGTGTTGTAGCCATGGTCCCGGGCGAGCGCGTCGAGCGAGGCCTGCGAGGGCATGAACTTCTTCTGGCTGCCGTACGGATCGCCGCCGTCCCACGAGAGGCTGACGCCGCGTAGGAGCGTGCCTTGATCACTGAGGAGTCGCTTGAATCCCAGCGAGTCGTCGATGACCGGTCGGCCTCGTTCCGCGTGGGCGGTCGCGGTCGCGAGTCCGAGGATCGCGAGGAGGACGAGGAGGAACGAGCGGAGCGTGTTTCGATAGATCATGTGTCTTCGGTCCGGTCCGCCGGGGTCGGCGTGGTTTCGTCGCGAGGCTGGTGCGCTCGGCACGGGGCGATCGATTCTAGATTCTCGATCGAAAGGTCACCACCCGATGCATGACGTGTTCGCGCGAGGCTCCGCCGGGACGTGGCGTCCGCGACGAGGACTCGGGAATTGGAACGTGTTCCAATTCTTCACGGGACGGAAAGCGGTCGATTGTTCGCGTCCGGTGTCGCTCGATCTTCGTGGATGACGGGATGGGGCGGCCGTCCGCCCGCGTCAATCGCCCGGCGCCAGCCGCGGCGTCAGGTCGGCGACGACCGGGCGATGATCGGACGCGATCGCTTCGGGCACCACCCGCAGATCGAAGGCCGCCCAGGCCTCCACCGGACCGGCGATGATCGAGTCGATGTCGACGGCGGGGGCGTCCGCGGGCCAGGTGTTCGATGCTTCGGGCGGCCGGTCGCCCTCGCGGCCGAGTCCGCCGAGCCGGCCGCGAGTCCGGGTGCCGGGCGTGTCGTTGAAGTCGCCCAGCAGGATCCACGGTCGATCGAGGTCGGCGAGTCGCGCCGCGACCCCCTCCGCCTGGGCGAACCGGAAGCCGTCGTCCGCGACCCAGTCGAAGTGCACGTCGACGATCGTGCAGCGCCCGAATCCGGGTGGATCGATCTCGATCGCCAGCGCGATGCGGGGTTCGTTGCCGGTGGGCAGTCGCCAGGAATCGATCGACGCGATCGGCCAGCGGGAGAGGATCGCCATCCCGTACCGGCCACCGTCGTGATCCATGAACGATCCGAAGGCGTGATGCATGCCGAGGCTTTCACCGAGCGCCGCCGCCTGGTCGACGCGTCCGCTTCGACGGACTCGTTCGTCGACCTCCTGCAGGGCCACCACGTCGGCGTCGAGGGCGGCGATCGCACGGGCGGTGCGGTCGAGATCGAGCACGTCGTCCGCGCCCCGCCCGTGGCGGATGTTGTACGTCGCGATCCGCAGCGATGGCGGGGGGGACGTGCTGGTACCGGATCGTTCCCGGTCGGGGGCCGTGCCGCAGCCGACGAGGAGCAGGAGCAACGTCCCGAGCCACGCCGACACGGCGCGGCCGCCGAACCATGCGATTGATGCGATCGATCCGATCGATGCGACCGATGCGATTGATGCGACCGATACGATCGAGGTGGACGCCACGGCGAACTGAAGGTGCGGAGGCTTCATGGTCGCCGGTCTTCCGGATGCGGCTCCGGGCGGTCCCCCGGGGGTGGGTTGGTCTTCCCGGGCAGGCGATCGAGAAGTTCGTGGAGGTCGTGAAGTCGTTGCTCCATGCGCTCGAGCCGTTCGTGATTCTCGTCCAGCTTCTGTTTCTGGCGGGGCGGATCCCGCAGCTTGCTGATGAAGATGCCGAGGGTGCTGGTCACGGTGCCGAAGGCGCCGATGCCGACCAGCATCAGACCCACTGCGAAGATGCGGCCGGCGTTGGTCACCGGGGCCGCATCGCCGTATCCCACGGTGGAACAGGTCACCACCGCCCACCACAGGATCTCGTCGGCGGTATCGAGCGTCACCTGCTTCGCGATCGCCGGTGGAAGATTCGGCCGGGTTTCGGCCCAGAGCACGCCGATGCAACTCCCCACCGAGATCACGACACTGAAGAGGAGGATTCCCGTGAGCACCGCCCCGGAACGATCGTGGCGGGCGATCCGCACGATCATCCGGATCGAACGAATGGCGCGAAAGACCCTGGCCAGCCTGGTGATCCGCAGCATCACCGGCGTGTAGGACAGCGTCGAACCGGGGACGATGATGATCGGGATCGAGCTCAACAGATCGAACCACCCCCAGGTTCGGAGGTAGTGCCACTTGTTCGGTGCCTTCGCCAGCGACCGGAAGAAGTCGGCCAGAAAGAATCCGCAGATCCCGAGGTCGATCAGATCGAGCAGCCGCGGCATCTCGTTGCCGACGGAGAGGATTCCGGTCAGTTGGAGCAGGGCGAGGGCGAATGCCACGATGGCGAGCGCGGCCAGCAGCAGGTCGGCCAACGACACCGATGGAAAAGCCGGCGACTGGTTGGGAGAATCGGCCATGTCGGTAGTATCGCGTATCCGGCGATTTCGCGACGGCGGTTTCCGTATGGCTCCCCGAACAACGCGGGATTCGAAGCGCGACAGGTGAAGCGGTGTCGCTGGAATCTCGTTCGCGAATCGGATCCGGCAACCTTCTCCCCGTCCGTGTACCGCTCCGGACGCAAGGCATGAAGGGCGATGGTGGCTGATCATTTTTCGAAAGAGATCCGGAACAGCATCCGCTGCGGCCCGTAATCAATGCCGGGTGTTCCGGCCACGAACGAAGTTGGTGGATCGGATCCGTCTCGCTCACGTCAACAGGAGGTTCCTCCCNTGCACCGGATGCTCTCTGCCAGCGTTCTTCTCACCTTCTCCGGCGTCACGATCTCGGCCGAGACGCTGACCGTGTGTGCCGGTGGTTGTGATTACACCTCCATCAACGACGCGATCAATGCTTCGGTGAATGGCGACGTCATCCAGCTGGCGGCGGAGACGTACTTCGAGGGTGCGGTCATCGACACCGCAGGCAAGACGATCACCCTGCAGGGTGCCACCGACAAGGGCGGCAATGCGACCAGCATTCTGGATGGAGGTGGGACCCATCGGGTGCTGGCCTGCAGGAGCGGGGAGACCAGCGAGACCGTCTTCGAGAACCTGGTGATCACCCGCGGTCGCGCCGAGCATGGCGCGGGGATGTTCATCGATTCCAGCAGCCCGACCCTCGGGAACTGCGTGTTCCTCGAGAATTCGGCCGATCTGTGTTGCCAGGGCGGTTCGTGGGGGCAGGGTGGTGGAATGTTCTGCTCGTTTGGAAGCCCGATTCTCATCGGCTGCAGATTCGAGCGAAACTCGACGCTCAGGTTCGGGGCTGGGATGTTCTGTTCCTCGAGCAACGTCCGCCTCGACGACTGCATGTTCCGGATGAACTCGGCGGGTGGCGAAGCAGGCATTGGTGGANTCGGGGGCGGACTCGACTTGTTTGGAAAGCACGAATCCACGCTGAACCGCTGCGTCTTCGNAGGAAATTCCGCCCGTGGCGAATATGGTTCAGGCGGCGGTCTTCGCATCGCCGGCATCACATCCGGAACGACCGTGAACGACTGCGTCTTCGAGGCGAACTCGTCGGACTACGCCGGAGGCGGCGTGGTGTGCTGGGGAAGTGATTGCGTGGCGGTANTGAACCGGTGCGTCCTTCTGGAGAACTCGAGTGTTCTGGGTGGCGGCGGCGTGGCGCTCGTTGAGGGGGCCGGGGCGGTCATCAATGACTGCGAGCTTCGAGGAAACNCCTTGCTGTTGGATTTCAACGCCGCCGGCATCCACATCAATCAGGAATCGGAAGCGGTGCTCTTCAGCAACATCCTGTGTGGCAACAGTCCGGGGCAGATTTCAGGTTCCTACGACGACGACGGTGCCAATTGCATCGCGGAATTCTGCATTGGCTGCGGGCTGGACGACTGTGTGACGGATCTCGATGCCGACGGTGTCACCGACGGGCGGGACCTCGGCCTGCTGTTCCTGTCCTGGGGGACCTGCGGTGGATGTCCCGAGGATCTGAATGGCGATGGCGTGGTCGACGGCATGGACTTCGGGTTGCTGTTCGCAGCCTGGGGAACCTGCGACTGATTCGCCGATTCATCGAAGGCCGCAGTCCGATTCTCACCAGCGCAACTTTCACGGAGAACGCGGCAGATGTCGATGGTGNCGGGAAGTGCAAGCACGACTTCATGTGCGGATGGCGAAGCGACGCCGGTCGCCCGTCTCGGCGATCTCGACCGCACCTTCATGAAGATTNCCATTCGCCGGCGAGCGGTCGTGGGCGTCCAGGTGGGAGATGCCGCATCCGGAACGTTCGGGATGTCTCATTTGAAAAGGATCGAACGAGCGCGCACCGTGGACATTCAGCCTGAACATCTCGTTTTCGACTTCGAAAACCGTTTCGTGTTCACGGCAATCGGGATGGCTCTGGGAACCTTCGCGTTCGTTGGCTTCACGAAATCAACAGGATGCGGGATACCGAACGAAAGCCCGCCCCGACGCGAGGTCTAGGCGGGCTGGTGGGTTGCATGCGGTCGTGTCAAAGTCGACCGCGTTCAGTTCGGCAGTCTCAGGCGACGGTGCGCTGCCGTCGGGACCGGACGCCGGCGGCGCCGATCGCGAGGGCGGCAAGGCCACCGAGGCCNGGNACGGCGCTGCTGCCGGCCGCTTGGTNCTGCCCGGCGATGATGCCCTGGCCCGCGACGTCGTTGTAGGCCCANCTGTTGACGGTGAAGGTGAAACTGCCCTCGGACATGCTCAGGTCATAANNGACCCAGCCGTAGTACGTGTCGCCGCCCGAAGAAAACGAGAAACCAACGATTTCCCCGGTGCCGAACTCGAGGTTTCCAAACTGGATCGACATCTTTCCGCTTGAAAATGCCATGTAGTAATAGGGATTTGAATAGCCAAAAAAACCATCGCCGATCGATTCGCCGGCATTCACCGCGGACCAATCAGCACCAGTGTCGCTCGCCCAGAGACTCGCAACGGCCTGACCAGCACTGAAAAACGATCCATAGCGCTGGTTGCTTGCGCCGAATTGGACGCCGTTGATTTCGAACAGTGCCGTGGACCCGGACGGCCCAAACCCTTCAGGGATCGGCGTGCTTCCGCTGCTCGTCTGAATGTCGGCGCCGGCCAGGCCGGTCGCGGCCAGCGCGGCGGCGCCGCCGGCGGTGAGGGCGTAGTTCCTGATGCGTGAATCGCTCATTGGTACTTCTTTCTTCTCTACACGGGTTATGAGTGGTCGCTCCGAACGGACGGATGAACGCACAATGATAAAAGTAACACGCGTTTCCCTTGTACCGGTTACAAAATGACGGCGATCGGCGGAATCCGCGTCAACATCGCTTTCGTGGATGCTTGGTGAATGCTGGTGTCTCGTCGGTCACGATATTGATTTTGGAACTTGTTCCAACGGCGACGGCGTGATTCGTAACTCGTGGTGGATGAACGCCTTGCGGAGCCAGCCCCAGCGGGCATTCGCTCGGCGGCATCGGGTTCCCGGGTGCGTCGTCGCGGGCCGCGTCGTGGGGTCGATCGTTTCTGCCTTGTAGCCCGATGCGGAACCGCCCTCGGCTTCGAGCCAAGGGCGGTCGTCTCGTCGTTGTCTGGATGAAAGCGGGTGAACGGGCTCGAATCGTCGACATTCAGCGTGGGAACTTCCGTTTCCGCCTTCGAAAATCGCTTCCTGTTCACAGGATTCGGGATGACTGGCGCAATGGTCGTGATTGTTGACTCAACAGCGTCAACAGAATCGAGGAGCGTGAACGAAAGCCCGCCCCGACGTGAGGTCGAGGCGGGCTGGGGTGTCGGGTGCACAGGTGTCGAAGTCGATCAGGGACAGGTGGCGCTCCAGAAGCTCAGGATGTAGGCCAGGTCCGCGCCACCCACCGTGCCGTCGCCGTCGATGTCGGCGTTGGAATCGGCGGTCCCCCATGCCGCGGTCAGAAGGCCGAGGTCGGCAGAGTCGACATGCAGATCGCCGTTGAGATCGCCTGGGCATTCGGTGCAATCGGGCAGGCAAGCCTCCGTGTCCAGGTAGGTGTCAGCCAGTTGGACGTTGCTGGGGTGGAATTCGAGCTTGATATTGCTCATTCCCATGGGCTCGCAGAGTTGGCAATAGCTCATGATGCCCCCGGGTCCCGAAGCGGCATCAGGTCCGTGTGCCGCGCAGTCCATGCAGTTGTCGATGGGCGGTTCGAACGCATCCGAATGTTGCATGCCGATGTTGTGGCCCAGTTCGTGCGCAAACACGTAGATATCCCAGTTCTGATCCGACTGGGTCTCGAGGGGGTAGGGGAAGTGGCCGGTCAGGCCGCCCTCGACTCCCGTGCGATAGTAGGCGTCGGTGTAGCAGGCCGAGCCAGTCCAAGCGATCCCCGACGGGCTGACGGCGCTCCCAATGAGAAGGTGTCCGGCGTCGGTGATGGGAATCGGTTGTTCGTCGAGAAGGCGTCTCCACCAGTCTCCAAAATAGACCAGGTTTACAAGCATGTCGCTGTTGATCGCAAATGGGGCCGAGCCAGTGAAGACCTCGTGGTGCGCAAGTTCCAGTCGGAGGTTCAGATTCGCTTCGTAGATCTCACTGGTGGCGGCCACGAGGGTCTCCATGTATCCCATCGCTGCGGGGACGTCTCCTTCGAACAAAGCGACGAAGCTCGGATCTCCGAAGAGCGCGATGCTCATCGATCGACATGACGCGGGAGGTCCTGAACGCCGATGATGCGGCATCGGATTCGGCGGCGACGAAACATGCCCGGGTCCCACTGCCTGGCAGCTCCAATTCGACCATGAAATGGCGTTGTCCGCGACGCCCCCTCGGCGATGACACGTGAGAATTCGAGGGCCGGACAATGGCCCGGTCGAAAGCGTGAACTCATCGTCGCCGATCGTGATCCACCCGAACGTCCCGGCTCGGCTCGTCGACAGGAAGGCCGTCGAGGCTTCGGCTCCGATGACCCTGCCTCTCAGATGCAATGGGCGGGGGACGGCAGAGTCCGGAACGCTCCTTCCC
The DNA here is from genome assembly GCA_002684875.1 of Pseudomonadota bacterium. GTDB lineage: Bacteria > Pseudomonadota > Gammaproteobacteria > Burkholderiales > Burkholderiaceae_A > UBA7377. The sequence continues at coordinate 3,180 of NYVY01000039.1, read as the reverse complement.
GGGCGGTGAATGGAGAAGGGGGTCAACTCGAGATCGACCGTGCGGCCGACGTCCACGGGAAATCCGTGGATGATCTGCGTCCCGTGCTCCGCCCTCCGGACGACCATCGGCGTGTCGAGGGATAGCGCAAGACAGCCGAGCTCGCGGGCACGATCATGATCAATCGGACGGCACAGCACATCGGGATGCTCAGCCGAAGCGGTGCATGACTGGTCGGCCGCCGTGGTCACCATGTCCTGGCGTAGTTCGATCGATCCTGAGATGACCCTCGAATCGGACTGTGGCTGGAGGCCAGACGCGGCGATGAGGGCNAGTGTGGTCAGCGCGAACATGTCTTTCTCACTCTGGTTGGGATTGGGCCTGGAAGACGAGGATGAAATTAGTCGACGTGATCTTCCGATTCAAGCGACAGCCCGCTCGNTCAGGGATCTCCTCNGATGCCACCGCCCTGAAGGGCCCGTGTCGGTCAGCCGCGTGGCCGCGGCTCTTTCGAACTCCTGTGGGTGGCGTCCCACTCCGCCTGGAGGCGGCTCAGTTTGGCCAACGCGGCGGACGTTCCAGCCCGGCCGAGTGCGACCTTTCGACCGTTCACGCGGGTGTACGCGTACGCAGTGCGGCAATCACTGCGTCTGTGATGCGTGTCGCGTCCAGGCCAATGCGAGATCAGGGTTGATGCGAATCCTCCAGTCGAAAGCGATCCAGCACCGTAAATTCCGCCAAACTCCGAGACCCGCCTGCATCCCGGTCTTTTCGTGAGGGAGGGATTACTCTGTCGGTGTCATTCCCGTCCCCGCATTCAGATGAGCCAGAAGGAAGCAACTGATGTCCACTCTCGAACAAGATGTCCATGCNCTCCAGTCCCAAGTCCGTCGTCAGCGTCGGTGGAACCTCGGGCTGGGCGCGTTGGTTGTCGTCGGCGGCTTGATGGCAGCGACTGCTGAGCGATCAGTCCCCGATGTCATTCAGGCGAAGAAGTTCGAGGTGGTGAATGANGAGGGGGTGGCAGTGGTGAAAATTCATTCGTTTCAGGGTGGGGGCGTGATCTGGGGTTTCGACAAGAAGCGGGTTCCGACTTTTTGTGTGACGACTCAAACGGGTACGGATGGTGTGTCTCTGGGGACGGTTACAACCATGAACGGCAGGGGTCAGAAACTTGTGGAACTCGGTGTGGACANGGAGATGAACGGGTCGGTCATAACCAAGGGCGGCAAGGGTGGAACACTTGTGCAACTCGGTTCGGGTCCAAGCGGAGGGGCGGTCACAACCAAGAACGGCAAGGGTCAGACCCTTGTGCAACTCGGTTCGAATAAGGGTGGGGGGTCGGTCACAACCAAGAACGGCAATGGTGGCACACTTGTGCAGATCACTGCGAACTCGAATGGGGGGGCGGTCACAACCCAGAACGGTAAGGGGGGTTCACTTGTGCTGATCGCCGCTGATCGAAATGGAGGCGGAGCNGTCCTGGCACAGGACGCGGAAGGGAACATCAAGGCGACTCTTCCCTGAGGCCTCTGGAGGAGGGGCCAGCGACCCGGGAGCGTGATTCCCAGTAGTCGGTACGGGCGACGGCTCCGGCCATGCCTGCGTTTTTCATATCTGGTCTCCGTTGAAGCCCAGCGGCCGGGACGCGGTCGCCGTCCCTCCCGGCGTACTGGTGGGGCGGGGCTGGCCCAGGGGTTAGGAGGTAGGCGGAGTCTGGCTATCGGCCGCGTTGCTCCGCCATGCTTCGACAGCGGGCGGTAGTAATCCGCAGGGCTGCACCTTGGGAATTGGGGATGGCCGAGGCGTGGCCTACTCTGGGGGTTGNTACGGCAGCATCCCGGCCGTCGCGGACCGGAGATCGACCAAGGGAGACGCTGCACCGACGACCATCGTCGGGTAGGACCGGAAGTCTGGTCCTCAGCGAAGGTTGTCGAAAAGCGGGTGAACAGGCTCGAACCGTCGACGTTCGGCTTGGGAAATGCATGCCGCCTCGAACAAGTCGCCTCTCCGTTCCGAGGATGCGGGCCGATTGTAGCGAGTGTCGATTTTGCACACGACAAAGGTTCTGAATCGTCGCCGGGCCGAGCCGGTAATCGAGAAACGAAAGCCCACCCTGACGCGAGGTCTAGGCGGGCTGGTGGCTTTGTTGCGTGCGATGTCGAAGTCGACCGCGTTCAGTTCGGCAGTCTCAGGCGACGGTGCGCTGCCGTCGGGAGCGGACGCCGGCGGCGCCGATCGCGAGGGCGGCGAGGCCNCCGAGNCCCGGNACGGCGCTGCTGCCGGCNGCTTGGTNCTGCCCGGCGATGATNCCTTCGNNNGCGACGTCGTTGTAGGCCCANCNGTTGANCGTGANCGTGTACTCGCCCTCGNACATGCTGAGTGAGTANTNGATCCANCCGTAGANGGATGGTGTCGCCAAGGCCGAGCGAAAGGCCGATCAGATGATTGGACCCTGTGGTGAGGCCTTTCGAGGAACTACTGGTTACCGCGCCGGCAGAAAACGTGACACGGTTATACACCGTGAATGCTCCGGTGAACCCGGCGCCGATCGTGACTCCGCTGTTCACCTTGGTCAGTGAACCAAAATCCACGTTCATGGTTGCCGATGCCGTACCTCCGATGGCCCAGCTTCCGGCCGCTTCGTTGCTCGCCTGGACCTCGACACCGCCCACTGTGAACAAGGTCAGACTACTGGAGTCCGACACGGGGATCGCCGTCGATCCGCTGCTCCTCTGAATGTCCGCGCTGGCCATGCCAGCCGCGGCCAGCGCGGCGCCGCCGGCGGTGAGGGCGTAGCTCTTGAGGCGTGAGTCGCTCATTGGTGTTTCTCTCGTTTCTGCTTGTTGTGAGTGGTCGCCCGCGAGCCGTCACGAGTTATTCAGGCTACTGCGCGGCCCATGCAAGGCGATCAATTATCCAGACGAATTGCGATGATATCTCCTCGGTGAGTCGTGAATCCGGCTGCGGAATCAATCCCAGCGGGCAGTCGCTCGGCCGCATCGGGTTCCGCGGTGCGTCGCCGTGGGCCGCGCCGTGGGGTCGATTGTTTCTGCCTTGTAGCCCGACGCGGAACCGCCCTCGGCCTCGAGCCAAGGGCGGTCAGTTCGCCGTCGTCGTCTGACTGAAAGCGGGTGAACGGGCTCGAACCGTCGACATTCAGCTCGGGAACTTCCGTTTCCGCCTTCGAAAACCGCTTCC
>NYVY01000038.1 GCA_002684875.1 Pseudomonadota bacterium | reverse complement strand
TGTAGTACAGTTTCTGATCGAATATTCAGGTCTGTCCTTTATTGATGCCCTCAAAGAGCTATGCACACGTGCTGGCATTATGTTTCCTGAGGGTCCTCAAAATGAAAATTACAAAAAAAAATCTCAAGAAGTTACTGATCATAAAAATAATCTAAAAGCTTGCTTATTACAGGCAGCAAGGTTTTATAAAAACCAGCTATCTACCAATAATTCAGCCATACTATATTTGAAAAACCGTGCCATTACAGGTAAAACTGCAGCCAAGTTTCATCTCGGGTTTTCCCCAGATGGCTGGCAAAATTTGGAAAAAGTTTTTGAAGATTATACGAATAGTTCTGATTTGTTAGATGCTGGGTTAGTAACGGTTTCGGAAAATTCGAGAAAAAGGTTTGACAGGTTTAGGAAAAGAATTATTTTTCCGATATTTAGTAAAAACGGAGAGGTTATAGGACTAGGTGGAAGACTAATAACTACTGACAAAGATACACCAAAGTATCTGAATTCTCCCGAGACGATTTTATTTTCAAAAAATATTGAGTTATACGGTTTATGTCAAGCGCAAAAGTCTATCGGCAAGTTAGGGAGAAGTATAGTTGTTGAAGGGTATTTTGACGTTCTTTCTCTTCATCAAGCAGGGTTCAACGAGACTGTTGCTACCCTTGGCACTGCATTTTCTCCCAATCATTTAGCAAAATTAGAACAATTAACAACACAAATAATTTTTATGTTTGACGGCGATAATGCTGGTAAACAGGCGGCCTGGAGGTCCATGTTAACTGCGCTCCATCATTTTAAAAAGCAGGAGTTAATGATAAGATTCGCGTTTTTGCCAAAGGACCAAGATCCAGACTCTATTTTGAGAGAAAGAGGGGCAGAAGCTATAGAAAAAATCCTTTCTGAAGCCTTACCTTTATCAACCTGGGTTTTGGAAACGATTTGCTCTCCTTCATCTACTTCATCAGTAGAAGAAAGGACTGTTGCGACAAAAAAATTTAGGGAAATTTTTAAAAAAATGACACCTGGTATTTTTAAAACTCAGTTAACTAGAGAGGTTTGTAATCGATTAGGCTGCTCTACTGAGGAGATATTAGGGAAAAATAATCAAAATGTAGTCAGAGTTAAACCAATAAAAAAAAGACCAAAAACTGAAATTACTGCCGAATTTCAAATGTTAAAGGTTCTTATAAGGAATCCAGCTTACCTCGAAAAAATAAAAATAGATGACGAATCTTGGTTTTTGAAAGAATACAGTCCTATTTTAGCATTTCTTAAAGAGACCTTAAAAAATGCCGATACAACCTTAGGGTTTGATGGGGTAATAGAAGAATTTAACAAAAAAAAAGGTGATTTGATGGGAACTTCGTTTGCTGCTTTTGAAAAAGCTTCACTGAAAGATCCAGTTTTAGACGATATCCTCTCGAAGGGAGGAGAATTGAACGCGGAATTTGACTTTCTGCTCACTACTTTGAAAATTAAGGAACTAGAGCATCTGACCAGTAAATTATCCGCTGAACCAAATATTGATGGAAAAAAAATCAAGGAATTAAGAACGGAAATTATAAAGTTAAAGAATGCTCAGATTAAATAAGTCTGGTATGCTTATAGGCTTTGCGTTTGATGAAAACCGACTCTTTCGCTTTAGCAATGGAAGAGACATGGAAAGTAGTTTTCGTCACTCGCCAATTTCTACTTAAAATGAGGTGAAAATGGTAGCAAAGGTGTCTAAAAAACGTGCAGGGGCAAAAAAAAACAGAGGTTCAAAAACTTCAACAGGTAAGCTAGTTCCGACAAAAGCAAAAGCCAAAAAAAAGAAGAATATTGCTCTAAAAAAAGCTGTAAAAAAACCAGTTAAAAAGACTGCGAAAACTTTAGTCAAGNGTTCTGTAAAAAAGGCNACAAAAAAGGCNACAAAAAAGGCNACAAAAAAGGCNANAAAAAAGGCCANAAAAAAGGCTGTGAAAAGAACTAAATCAAAAAAAGTGNTAAGTTCAAAAAAAGCGGTCAGTACAAAAAAGCCCAGCAGTGAAAGGGTAAAACCAGCCAAGAAGAAGAGTAAAGCTAAGAGTACTGAAGCAAAGAAAACTACAAAAAAAGGGTCAATTAGCACAAAAAAAAATGCGAAGAAAACACGGTTAGTAAGTTCTAAGGCTGAACAAAAATCGAGCAAGGCGATAGGGGTCAAAAAAGAGGTTGGAAGGCCCTCAGTTGCAAAATCAAAGGCTGCAGTTGTAGATGAACTCGTACNAGTAAAGAAAAAAAGGGGTAGAAAACCGAAAACCGAAAGTAAGGAAATTCTCGCTCAGTCACCCCAGGATAAAAAACCAAAAGCAANANCCAGTCNTTTNGNNTCATCTAGNCCTAAAAAGAGAGGTAGAAGATCAAGGGACCGTAAGCTTATGGAGTTCATGCCTAGTGGCCCATTAACCGACGAAGAAATTGAAGCTAGAAAAGCTAGACTTAAAACGTTGATCTTACTTGGGAAAGAACGTGGTTATTTGACCCATGGGGAGATTAATGANCACTTACCTGATATCCAGTTNGACAGCGATCAGATGGAATCAATTGTTATCACATTCAATGAGTGGAATATTGCGGTCTATGAGCATACTCCCGATAGCGAAACATTATTGCTCTCTGGAGATGCCTCTGCTTCTGATGGGGAGGATGCAGAGGAGGAGGCTGAAGCAGCTCTGTCAACAGTGGTCGATTCAGAGTTTGGAAGAACAACTGACCCTGTTCGAATGTATATGAGGGAAATGGGTTCAGTGGAACTTTTGACTAGAGAGGGTGAGATTAGGATTGCGAAAAAAATTGAAGCAGGCTTCAGAGAGGTAATGATCGCTTTAGCCTCTTGTCCAGTGACTATTAATGAAATAATTTTTTATGGTTCAGAAATAGAAGCAGGTAAGCTTAGGATTGAAGAAATAGTCGATGGTATTATTGATCCCGATGCTCCTGAAGAAGATTTGCTCAGCACCACTGCATCTGAAATCAAAGCTATAGAGGAAGATGAGGACGTGGCAGAAGATAAAGCTGGGGAATTGTCTGCCAAACTACTTGAACGTCAGAAAGTTTTTCTTGAAAAACTAAAGGTTATTTCTGCCGAATTTTCATCAATGGGTAAAGCATTGGACGAGACGGGTTATAAATCTGATATTTATTTAGCTTCGCAGGAGGAAATTAAAACGCAGTTAATGTCTATTCGATTTACGGCAAAAACAGTGGAAGCTCTTGCTGGGTTTTTGCGGCTTCAAATGGACGAGGTGCGAGGGGTTGAGAGAAAAGTAAGGCATTTACTCATCGATCGGGTGGGTATGCCCCTAGAGTGGTTAGTGAAAGACTGGATAGGTAATGAGACAAATCTGGTTTTTTTTGAGGAAAAAAAGGTAGGAGTACCTCAGGAAAAAATTGCAGCTTACGAGAGAAATCTAGCCTCACTTAGAGAATTACAACAGAGATTATTAGATGTACAGTCAAAAGTTGAACTGCCTCTAAAAGACCTCCGAGAGGTAAATAAGGATATGACTAAGGGAGAAAGGGTAGCCCGGGAAGCAAAAAAAGAAATGACAGAGGCAAATTTACGGCTTGTTATTTCAATCGCAAAAAAGTATACAAACAGAGGTCTTCAGTTTTTAGATTTAATTCAAGAAGGTAATATTGGGCTAATGAAGGCGGTTGACAAGTTTGAATATCGACGAGGATATAAATTTTCGACATATGCCACGTGGTGGATTCGACAAGCAATCACCCGTTCAATTGCTGATCAGGCACGAACGATTAGGATACCAGTTCATATGATAGAAACAATCAACAAAATGAACAGAATATCTCGTCAGATTTTACAAGAGACTGGTAAAGAACCCGACCCGAATGTTTTAGCAGAAAAGATGGAAATGGTTGAGGAAAAGGTTCGAAAAATCATGAAGATTGCCAAAGAACCTATTTCTATGGAAACGCCTATTGGGGATGATGAAGATTCGCATTTAGGAGATTTTATTGAAGATTTGAACACTCTTTTGCCAATGGAAATTGCATTACAAGATTCAATGAAAGATGTGGTTAAAGAGGTCCTTGATTCACTAACTCCCAGAGAAGCAAAAGTATTAAGAATGCGTTTTGGCGTAGAAATGGCTACAGATCATACGCTTGAGGAGGTTGGGAAACAGTTTGATGTTACAAGAGAGAGAATTCGCCAGATAGAGGCTAAGGCACTCAGGAAGCTTAGGCACCCCAGTCGTAGTGACAAATTAAAGAGTTTTCTTGATAGTCTTGGGTAGAAAGGGAAGATAAATTAAATAAGGTCACTTGAAAAGAGGGCCCATAGCTCAGTTGGTTAGAGCAGTCGACTCATAATCGATTGGTCACAGGTTCGAGTCCTGTTGGGCCCACCATATTCAGGAGAGTGCATTGCTTACTTGTAAATTACTGTCGTTTACTTCACTCTTGATGTTGCCACTATTTCCGTTTGCGGAAAACCAAGATGACTATGCTTTCGATAAGAAAATTCTTTATGACAATGGTCGCGAAAAAGATTATCTGGTGATAGAGAAGAATTGACACTTGTCAAATGTTTATCCAAGTAGAAAATTAAAGTGACTCTAGAAAGGTGATACGTGGACAATAGAACAGCAGACTGTGGCCGTTCCGTTTTGGGGGAAAACTCGTCACCAGAACTACTACGTTGTTCACTCGTGTCAAAAGGAAAAAAGGAATGGAAAGTCATTGCGTCAGAGTGGGAACAGTGATCATAGATATTAAAAAAGTTATACCAATAGTCCTGGTTATGGGATTTTTTTTAGGGAGACTTGAGGCTGCTAAACCTGTTGAGAATCCCAAGTTGTCTTCAAAGTTTTATGCCAAGTTATCAGTAAGTGTAGTAAAAATTTTAGCACCTGCTGGTGAAAAGCTATACGCTGGTTCGGGAGTTGTAGTTGGTCTTGACGAAGTATTAACCAATTGTCATGTAGTTAGGAGAAGTAAAAGAATAACTGTAATGAAGGGGGCATTAAGATTCCCTGTTGAAAGTCAAAAAATAGATATTTTTAAAGATCTCTGTCTATTGAAAGCTCCTACACTAAGATTGCCACCAGTAGAATTGAGGGATCCTAAAGATTTAACGGTGGGAAATCACGCATATTTTTATGGGTATCCTGGCGGTGCAGATGCTTTTTTTACGGAAGGTAGAGTGAGCGCTTTGCACCCTTACCAAGACAGCGTCGTCATAAAGACCACGGCTGGCTTTTCTTCTGGTGGTAGTGGCGGTGGTTTGTTTGATAGTTTTGGAAGATTAGTCGGCATTACTACTTTTTTTTCCGCTAGCCATTCTGGGGGGTATTATGCATTACCGAGTGACTGGTTACATGACTTGAGGAAAAGGGAGGGAAAGAAAATCGCTCCCATCAACGGGCTTGCCCTCTGGGAAAAGAGCGTTTCTGAGCAACCTGAATTTTTACAATTCTCAAGATACATCGAAAGTGGTAACCTAAAATCTGCGCTAGAAACTAGTAAAGGTTGGATAAACTCGGAGCCAAATAATTTCGATTCTTGGTTGTCTTATGGTAAAACTCTTTATAACTTAGGACAAACTAAAGAAGCAAAAAAAGCCTTGGAGAAAGCTTTATCTTATAGTCCGTTCGATGCAAATATTTTGTTTGCGATGGTAAATGTTTTAAATAAGTTTGGGGATGATGTTGCTTTGCAAAGATATCGAGAGGTTCTCAAAAAGGTTGACCCTCAGGGTGTAGCCGAAGGCAATTGTATCATGGCTTGTTAGGAGAGTTATTCTATTGGCAATAGGAATAAATATAAAATCTGTAAGTTTTTCTTACTCCTTAAATAAAAACATTTTAAAAAGCGTTTCCTTAAAAGTGCGGCCTGGTGAAGCGGTTGCTTTAGTTGGGGATTCTGGAGTTGGGAAAACTACGCTTCTTGAGTTGATAGCAGGGTTTATTCCCGTTGAGAGTGGGAGGATCAATTTTTTTCAAAAAGAAGGAGAAAAAAGAAGTACTTTTGATGAGTCTCAGTTAGCAAAAAAAAATCTTGGTTTTGTGTTTCAAGATTTTTACCTTATTGAACATCTAAACGCAGTTCAAAACATTATTCTGCCTGGAGTTATTTCGGAAAAACTAACAGTGGATATTCTTGAAGCTAGAGCTCTATCTATCATGGAGGGGTTGGGTATCGGTAGCTTATTTGATAAGTATCCCGTAACAATGTCGGGGGGCGAGAAGCAGAGGGTCTGTATAGCACGAGCTTTTTTTAATTCTCCTCTTTTGATATTAGCTGATGAACCAACGGGCAGTCTCGATTCAAAAAATACCCAAGTAGTTATAGACCTATTATTAAATACAGCCAAGAAAAAAGGAACTACGCTCATCGTTGCGACACACTCAAAATACGTGTCTGAACGAATGGATAGAACAATAAATTTACATTCTGATGGTTCTCTCAAATGTAATACCCTTGATGAGGAAGATAGTTTTTGAGTCTTAAAAATTTATTTTTTTTGGCACTACGCTTTACATTTGGTATTTTTGGGCGACAGAGGTTGAAGTGGTCTATAACAATTATTTCACTCGGAATTAGCGTATCGCTTCTTACCGCGGTTGAAATAGTAAATAAAACCGTAATAGGAGAGCTCGAGAGAGCATCAAATGTTTTCAATGGTTTCGCTGATCTTAATATTGAGGGAAAAGAAGACTATTTTGACGAAGATATATTTAATAAATTAGTCAAAAATAAAATCGAACTTGGAATAGAATCATTGAGTCCAGTTTTTATAGCAAGAAAAATAGATTTAGGGGTTGAAAAAACAATTCAGGTGCTGGCCATCGATATTTTTAGAGCGCCAAAAACAACACCATTTTTGTTTAAGGATTTGCAACCATTTTTTCATGAAAATGAAAATGAAAATGAAAATGAAAATGAAAATGAAAATGAAAATGAAAATGAAAA
>NYVY01000037.1 GCA_002684875.1 Pseudomonadota bacterium | reverse complement strand
TGAAAAAATGCAAAGTCAAAAAATCTCATGTCCCGAGGAAATTGCATGGAGAAAAAATTGGATAAATGACATACAGCTCTGTACGATGGCCGAAAAGTTATCAAAAAGTGAATATGGAAAATACCTTATGAAGCTCTTAGAGATGTGAATATGGAAAAATTTAGGAAAAGAAAATTAGAGCCATTCAACGATGTACTTGTTATAACAACATGCAACTTTCACGATGAGAGAGGTTTTTTTTCGGAGCACTATAATAAAAAAGAAATTGAAATGCTTACAGGAACTTCGGTGGACTTTGTTCAAGATAACTTCTCGAGCTCAAAAAAAGGAGTACTTAGGGGGTTACACTTCCAATCAGAGCCCCACAGTCAAGATAAACTACTTCGAGTTATAAACGGAGAAATTCTTGATGTCGTTGTAGATTTAAGGACTCAACAGGAAACTTTTGGGAAATGGGCCTCCATTATTCTGACCGATACAAGTAACGAGATGCTTTTTTTGCCTAGCGGATTTGCTCATGGCTTTCTTTGTCTTTCTACATGTGCTCAAGTTCACTATAAATGTTCAAATTACTATAATAAAAATTCTGAGAAAACCTTAATATGGTCAGACAAATTTTTGAATATAGATTGGCAAGAAAAATCACTAATAGATGATTTTTATATATCTGAAAAAGACCAAAATGGACTCTCTTTTGATCGCCTAAGAGAAGCAGGTCTATTGTTTGAATGAAACAAAACATCGTCATACTAGGGTCTACTGGGCAAGTAGGTTGGGCCATTACTAAAGAATTAGATTCCTTCTTCCAGGTTATTACAATGAACCGGGAAAACACTCCATTCGAACGAAGGAATGTTTTAAAGGCTAACATAAGAGATATTTTGTATACCGAAACTCCAAGCCATATTGTAAATGCAGCGGCTTTTACAAATGTTGATGGTTCTGAAGAAAACAAGGAATTAGCTTTCTTGATTAATGCTTTTGCGTTACAAGATATCGTAGATGAAATCAACCTTTACAATTTAACAAAAAAAAGAAAAACAAGCTTAATCCATTTTTCGACCGACTATGTTTTTGACGGAGAAAGCATAGAAGAAAATTTCCCAACTGATAAAACCAACCCAATTAATGTCTACGGTAGAAGTAAGGCTCTTGGAGAGACTATAATAAAAAAATCTGGAGTACCCTATCTAATATTAAGAACAAGTTGGGTAATTTCACCGTTTAGGAAAAATTTTTTAAAAACGATGGTTAAAAAAATTATGAAAGGATTACCCATCGAAGTTGTAGATGATCAATATGGAGCTCCCACTTCTGCAAAATACATAGCTTCTTTTATCAATCATTATCTTAGAAATGAAAAATTTTCTGCTATTGGAGGATTACACCACATATGTGGTCTTGGAAATACAACTTGGTTTGATTTCGCAAAATTTATTCTAGATAATTTAAAGAATAAAAAACCAGAGTTAGTAAAAGAAAAGATTGATATAAAACCGATAAAAACCTCAAGCTTAAAATTAGCCGCAAAACGACCAAAAAACTCAAAGTTAAATTGTGACTCATTATCTACTATATTTGAATTTGAGCAAATAGACTGGCAAACTCAGGTGCTAAATACTCTGAACACTATGATTACAGAAGAACATCTGGATTGAATGTATTTTTTGGATCTAACACATTTTTTATTTTTTGCATTAATTCAATTTCAACTTTATCTTTTAATCTATAATTTTCAGACTTTCTCAATCTCCCAATTCCATGCTCAGCAGTAATTGAACCTCCATACAACATCACTGCATCGTTAATAATTTTTCGAACAAAAATTTCATGTTCCATGATAAAACTATTATTCGCCTCATGTCTTGAAGACGGATTTGTAAACTTACGATAAAAAAAAGGGGAAAAATTAAAGTGTAGATTACCGTCTCCAATATGACCGAAATTAATTATCTCGGAATCAGGATAAATCTTAGCTAACTCATTCTTCACGTCTCGAATAAAATCAACTGTTTTCGATATTGGCAATGAAATGTCATTTTTTACTTGATGACCATCTTTAGCAGATGCATATGTTATAGACTCTCTAAGAATCCATATTTCGTTAGTCATGGATTCATCACAAATAAAATATTCGTCACATAAACCAGCTTCCTTTAATTCAGCGATCTGTTTTTCATAAAATCTTTTATCTTTTTCAAAAAACTCTGGTATCTCTACCAAGCAGATGGTAGGTTCTCTAGAAAAATTGATAAAGGGTGGTATCCTTTCAGGAAAATGTCTTCTTACAATTTCAACTGCTTTGGGTTCAATGAACTCAAAAGCTGTTACATTCTCATGAGTTTTTTTTGATAAGAAGGAGAAAATTTTTAATGCCGATGCTACATCTGATGTACTTAAAACAAAGGTATGCTTTTTTTGAACACGGTTTATTAACTTCAAAGACGCAGCAGTAATTATTCCTAGAGTACCTTCACTACCAACAAACAAATCTTTGAGATGATAACCAGAGTTATCTTTTCTCAGAGTTCTTAATCCGTTCCAAATTTTCCCAGAGGGTAAAACAACTTCGAGTCCCAAACATAGATCTTTAGCCATTCCATGTTTCAAAACCGCCAACCCCCCTCCATTTGTCGCCAGGACTCCTCCAATAGTGGCTTTATCTCGCGACGAAAAATCTAAAGCAAAATCTAAATCTTGTTTCGAAACGGTATTCTGAATTTGACTAAGAGTACAGCCTGCTTCAACCGTTATGGTTTTGTTTTCAATATCAAAGTCTTTAATAGTATCTAGCTTTTTAAGAGAAATGACTACTTGATTTGATGTAGTGTCTGGTGTCCCACCACCTGCTAGTCCTGTGTTACCCCCCTGGGGCACAATAGATAGGCCCTTGTTCTTAGATATTAAACAAACCAGGTTTGATACCTCCTTTACGGTAGATGGTAAGCAAACCACCAAAGGCTTCCCAAAAAATCTACGCCTCCAATCAATTGAAAAAGCTTCAATCATCTCTTTACCGTTTTCACACTCGGTGATAAACCCACCTGGTCCGAGCAATCTTTTTATGTCTGTTAAAAATTTAAATTTAGCTTCTTCATTCATAGCCCACTACTTAACTCGTCCTTTATATTCGTTTGTCCTCGTATCAATCTCTACTTGATCTCCAATTTCTACGAAAGCTGGTACGGAAACTTGAAACCCTGTAGGCTTAATCTTTGCGGTTTTCATTACTTTTCCAGACGTATCTCCTTTTACAGCTGGCTCAGTATAATGAATTTCACGTACCACAATTGTAGGTAATTCTACAGAAATAGGTTTTTCTTCATAAAACACTAATTCGCAACACATTCCTTCTTCCAAGTAATTGAGTGCTAATCCCATAAAATCCGAATCCACTTCATGTTGATTAAACTCTTCATCCAAAAAAACATATGAAGGGTCGGAAAAATAAGAGAAAGAAACACTTTTTCTCTCTAAAACAAGTGTCTCAAACTTTTCATCCGCCTTGAAAACAAACTCTGAAATTGAACTTGACAGTAAGTTTTTTAATTTTAACTTAACAACAGCTGAGCTTCGACCAGATTTGTTATATTCTGATTTTAAGACTACCATTGGCTCGTTATTTACGATACAAACATTTCCTATTCGTAGTTCTTGTGCATTTTTCATATTTATCCCAGGCGTTTAAAGTTATAATATTGTATCCAACAAAGATTTTTCTGTCGTCATCCTCAAACAGTCACGACTCATTGATTTTTTTATACTTACCCAATCATTTCTTAAAGCTGACCAAAGAAATACTAATCGATCTTCACGACGGAGAGCAATACTTTCTGCGAACGCCCAAAAACAATTATTACGAAGATTAGAAAATTTTTTCTTCCATCCAAAGAATTTGTTTCGGTGATTGTTACAGTCTTGATAATATGGTTGCCAAACAAATGGTACCTTCCAACAAGAAGCTGATGCAAAATGCGCTGTCACAAAAGAGTCTTCCCCTCGTACTACATTAAAATCAGTACTCTGTAAGATAATATCAAAATCACTTTGAGAAAAGAAAATTGACTTTGGTGACCAAACTGCGACTGGGAATCCAAAAAAATTTTTCTCATTAAAAGGAAAATTATTTTTCGTATAAACAAAATTACAGATAATAAAAATATTATCCGAATTAGGACCGAACGAATTAGGACCGAAAATTTTGGTATCCTTTTGCTTCAATATTAATTCTCTAAACTTTTTTCTCTTTTCAGTTGAAGCTAACTCTCTATTTTCCCAAATTATACCTGCGGAGTTTTTTGTGAATCCTGGAGCATACCAACTCCTATTGACTAAGCTAGGTGTTTTTTTTAAAGGGGCCCTAAGATCTGGAGAACACATCCCTTGTAGAGAATCCGTCCAATTCTCAGTCGATAAATAATCTAAACATACTCTCTTCAGATTAACTTCCTTTATCATACTCCTTAGGATCTCGATAGGCACTGACGTGCCGAACATTTCAATTACAACAGCATTTTTAGTGCCAGTAAATAAACTATTTTCTCTTTTTTTTTCAAATATTTTTATGTTATCTTTACTCTCTTGGGATTCTAAATGCGTAGGGTTTTCCTGAATTAAAGAAAAAATTTTTGCGTTATTTGTATAGATGATGACTCTTTTTGCTCCTCTTTTTATTAACGCTCTTGCTAATCTAAAACATGATCCTGCATCGCCAAAGTTATCAACAACATCACAAAATAAAATAAATGCAGTGTTATACACTATAAACATATGAATAAAAAAGTCTTATATCTCGCTTCAAAAAGTCCTCGAAGAAAGCTGATCTTAAAACAAATATGTAAAGAATTAAATCTAACAATACGTTACCCTAATTTGGGCCTATTAAAAAATGCAGAGCAATTAGAAAGGATTCGCTCTAATGAAACCCCGTATGAATATGTTAAACGTGTTGCTCTTGCAAAGGCAAAATATTCAGCAAAATTGATTTCTCAAGAAGAAGGTATAGGGTACCCCGTCTTAACTGGAGACACAATCGTTTCCTCAGAAAATAGAATAATTTTAAAACCTTCATCAAAAAACGATGTTATTGAAACAATATCCGCTCTTTCTAATAATAAACATAAAGTTATAACTTCGATAGTCTTAGCAGCACCAAAGAAAAAAGCGCACACTTCTTTTAACTACAAGCAGTCCACTACCACAACCGTTGTGTGGTTCTCAAAAATTCCTAAATATTGGATAGCAGACTACTCAGAAACGACCGAGCCTTTTGATAAATCGGGTGGATACGGGATTCAGGGAAAAATTGCAATCTTTATTAAAAAGATATCTGGGAGTCATTCTTCAGTAATGGGTCTTCCTATTCATGAAACCTATTCCCTTTTAAAGAAAAATCTTCTATGATCATTCACCTTTTAAATTAAATATTACACAATCGTCTCCAAAATACCCTCTCACTTTATCTAAGATATTATCTGATGGTTGTAGAGCCCAATTTTTGCCTAAAGATAATTCACATCTAGCCTCAGAAAGTGCTAAGCCTATCAAAACTGGAATACCTGACTCTCTGCTTAAACACTCCTCTAGATTACGAATAGTTTCTTGATACCTTTCGGCAGTTAGATATGAAGAGTCAAGTAAAATCCTGATAGACCGTAGATTATTTTCTCGAACAGTAATAGAATCCAAAACCTCCTGAACTAACAGTTTCGTGCCCCCTGTATATTCATCTTCCCTAACCTTAATTAAGATTTGTAAGTATTCATCAATCTTTAATTTTTGTCTGAATATTTCATACTCTTCACTGTAAATTGACAGTTCTGCACTAGTTTGGTCATCCTCTAATTCTAATATATATAGAGGGCCTCTCCTTGTCATTTGTTTACGGACCTTCGATAAAACTCCATGGACCCAATACGCTTCACTTGATGGCCTTAAATTATTTAATGACCTCCCAAGATATTTAGAAACTTCGGGTTTTACTAAATCATAAAATGATTTGGTAAAAGGGAACCCTAATGCTTGTTTTTCTGCTTTCAGTTCTTGCCTTTCAGTCCATGGTAGAATCATTTCGCTTTCCCGCTGTATTGCTTTTTCAGCTAAATCGACTTCAAACAACTTTCCTTGGTCACGAGAAAGTTCCTGCTGCTCCGTGTACTGAAGAAATGACTCGTAAGTATTGATCATTTCGTTTCTACCTTTACTACCCTTAGGATGTAACTCATCCATTGCCCCTGCACAAATCAGAGCCTCGAAAGATTTTTTATTTAAAACTTTCCGATCAACCCTCGAACAGAAATCTGCAAAGTCTTTAAAAAGGCCGATATCTCTTACTAAAACAATATTTTTTATGACAGCCTCTCCTACTCCCTTAATAGCCCCTAAGCCAAAACGTACTGCATCTTCTTTCTCTGAAGTTCTTTTTTGTTTAATCGTTGTAAACTCAAAACAAGAATAGTTGATACTTGGTCCTAACACACCTAGTCCATTAGCCTTACAATCTCGAATAAGTAAACTAATTCGATCGGTATCTTGCGCATCAGATGTCAATGTTGCCGAGTAAAAAGCTGCTGGTTCATGTGCCTTAAACCAAGCTGTTTGATAGGTAATCACAGCGTACGCCGCAGTATGACTTTTATTGAAACCATACTCTGCAAACTTTTCCATTAAATCAAACAGCCTTATCGCAAGATTCTTGCTATACCCTTTAGTTCGAGCGCCTTTGAGAAATATCTCCCTTTGTCGGGACATCTCATCAGCTTTTTTCTTCCCCATTGCCCTTCTTAATATATCCGCCCTACCCAAGCTATATCCCGCAATAATCTGAGCAATCTGCATAACTTGTTCTTGATAAACTATAACTCCGTATGTGGGCGACAAACATTCCTTCAGATCATCATGAAAATAATCGATTTTTTGAACACCTTGCTTTCTTTTTATAAAATCATCTACCATTCCAGAATTTAAAGGGCCAGGCCTGTAAAGCGCCAACATAGCGATGATGTCTTCAAAACAATCTGGTTGCAACTTTACCAAGTATTTTTTCATTCCCTCTGATTCGAGCTGAAAAACCGCGGTTGTATTTGCTGACTTTAATAAATCATATGTCTTTAAATCAGAAAAACCATTTAATCTTTCTAGTGTAATATGTCGTTCTGGGTTCATCCTGTTGAGCTCTTTTAAAGCAACATCCAAAATAGTTAGATTTCGTAAGCCCAAAAAATCAAACTTTACAAGACCCAACTCCTCAATATCGTCCTTGTCGAACATTGAAATAATTCCATCTTCGCCTTCTGAACCTGGAGCCTTATAAAGGGGGCAAAAATCAGTTAGTTCTCCTGGAGCAATTAGTACACCGCCGGCATGCATTCCCACATTTCTGGTTAAGTCTTCTAGCGGCTCGGCTAAGCTAAATAAGTTGCTTACCTCTTCCTCCTCTTTCTCACGCTTAACGATAGTAGGTTCCGCTTTTCGCGCTGATTCCAAAGCTAGCGGCTTATTCTGTACCACTGGAATGAGTTTAGAGAGCTGGTCACAAAAAGTATATGGTAGTTCCAAAACTCTTCCTGCATCCCTTATCACAGCACGAGAAGCCATTGTACCGAAGGTTATAATTTGACTAACTGCTTTTATCCCATATTTGTTTTTCACATATTCAATAACTTTGTGTCTTTTTTCTTGACAAAAATCTATATCAAAATCGGGCATCGAAATACGTTCAGGGTTTAAAAATCTTTCAAACAAAAGCGTAAATTTTAAAGGGTCAACATCCGTAATATTTAAACAGTAGGCAACAAGAGAGCCAGCTCCAGACCCTCTTCCTGGTCCCACTGGAACATCGTTGTTCTTCGCCCAATTCACAAAATCAGCCACTATCAAAAAATAGCTAGCAAATCCCATTTTAACGATTACATCACACTCGAGCGTCAACCTGTCTTCATAATTTTTTCTGACCTCGTCTCTAAAATTTATTTGATCGAAGACCCTATTTTTCAACCCAACAGAAGCTTTTTCCCTCAACTCGTCTGTTAACGATATTTTTTTTTCATTCGTAAAGTTTGGTAGTCTTACTTTGCCAAACTCAAATTCAAGGTTGCATCTTTTTGCAATTTCTACAGTGTTTTCAATCGATCCTGGTAAATCCTTGAATTTTTCCTTCATCTCTTGCTGGTTAAGAAAATATTGTTTTTCTGTAAAGACTGAGTTATTTTTCAGGGATGCCAATGTTTCTCCTTCTGCAATAGCGACCCTCGCCTGATGAGCTAAATAATCTTCCCTTCTCAAGTACTGAATTGGATGAGTTGCCACCACTGGGATACTTAATTTGTCACTTAAAAGCAATGCTAACTCTTCATGTCGTTTTTCATTTAAAACTCCAGCTCTATGTATTTCGATATAAAAATTATCTTTAAAAACATCTAAATATTTTCTTACTTTTGATAATTCTTCTTCCTCACGTATTACCATATTTGGCTGCTTAAAATTCTGGCCTATTTCTCCAAAAACTCCTCCAGATAAGCAAATAAGGTTATCGCTCATTTTTCCACCTAAAATTAAATCGTCTTCATAAAACCACCTGAAATCAATTGCACCTTGTTTCCAATATGAGTCATGGTTGAGCCATGCTTTAGTTAAAAGCCTGCATAACTTTTGATATCCTGAATGATTTTTACATAATAGAATGAGCCTAGGACCATTGGTTTGTTTTGTCTCTGTCCTCAGAGAAACTTCCGTACCCAGTATAGGTTTAATGCCATTTTTACGCGCTAACTTGAAAAATTTTATGAAAGCAAAAGTATTGCCCAAATCCGTAAGTCCTAAAGCAGGCTGATTATCCATTGCGGCACTTTTACAAATGCTGGACAATCGTATAGTGCTGTCACTTATTGAGTACTCACTGTGCATTCTGAGATGGGAGAATTTTTGCTTTAGCATAAATTAATAAACCTTTGTTATTTAAATTTTACTGAAAGTTATGTCAACCAAACCTAATATTAATTTTAAATTGCTCAGTATACCTATAGCTCTAATCGTAGCGATTTTTTTTATAAAATCATATGCTATCTTTAGCCCCTATCTACTTGGGACTGTAGAACTGGCTATCGATGAGGCTCAATATATTTTTTGGTCCACCAAACTCGAATGGGGCTATTACTCAAAGCCTCCTTTTATTGCATGGATTCTCAGTCCAATCGGTACATTTTGCAATCAAACTGAGTTTCATTGCTACCGCACATTACAACCAGTGGCGTTTTTGCTTACATCAATTGTCTGTATTGCATGTACTCATCAAATTACTGGGAAATTTCAACCATCGATTATTTCGGGTCTCTTGTTTTTTTCTCTCCCCATCTCAACATTTTATAGCCAATTTGCAACAACAGATTCGTGGTTGTTGTTTTTTTGGTCACTCTCTTTATATTTTTTTATCTTGTCCTTGAAAAGTGCAAAATTAGTCTACTTCCTACTTTGTGGTATCACCATTGGAATGGGGTTATTAACAAAATACTCAATGGTCTTTTTTTGTATTCCTTTACTGCTCTTTTTTTTCTCTCAAAATAAAAAAATTTCCAAATCAACCTATGTTTTATTCTTAACGGTTACTCTTGTTTTTTCTCCGAACATACTCTGGAATTTTTCAGAAAACTTTCCTACAATCTCTCACCATATCGAGATGACAACATTAGAAAGAGGAGTGAAGTTTGACATTAAGAGTCTCTTTGAATTTATTATTGGTCAATTCGTCATATTTAATCCAATAGTTTTTTCAATATTTATAATTTCATTATTTCAATCTCGAACTATCCACTGTTCGAACTATTTTTTTCAGAAAAAAGTCTTCCCTCTGTCAAAAATAAATTTATCACACTTGCTGTTAATATGTTTTGCTTTACCGCTTTTGATTACTGTCATTTTTTTAAGTCTGATAGGAGAAACAGAAATTAATTGGGCGTCTCCTATTTCTATCGTCATTTGTATATACATAGGTGTTTTAGTTTCATTAGAGAAAAGAAAAATAAGAAAAAAAGTTTTTAATACTGCGCTGACTTCTGCTTTACTTTTAAATTTTTTATTTCTTGCTCTATTTCTTAATGGTCCACGTTTAGCAAAATACTTTGAAATAAAATACTCAACAAATATCAACCCATTCTCTCAAGTTGAGGGTTACTCTCAACTAGCCAACATTATTAAGAAAGATTTTTTCTTTAACCAAAAGGGAATTATTTTAAGTAATGACAGGGGAATTCTTGCAACGCTATCGATTTACTTACCAACTCATAGAATTAGATCAATAGAAAAAAACAAAATTCATAATCATTGGGACTTAAAATATAAGTTGACAGAGGCTGAAAGCATTGAAAAAATTTTAGTTGTGTTATGGGTAAAAAATGATTATAAAACCATAAGTAATGCTATTTCTCGTTTGCAAAGACGTTTTAATGTTGTTTCAGTGATTTCAAGCAAAAATATTGATAACCTAACTATTGGAGGAAGAAAAGACAAAAAACTGGTTATAGCATGGGTCAACCAGTAACTTTGGATAAATTAAATATGTCAAACTCTATATCCGTTATTATTCCAATTTTTAATGAGGTAGAGGCAATCACAAACCTTGTAGAGAAAATTCAATCGATTATTGAGGAAGATTCAAAACTAGTTTACGAACTAGTGATTGTCGATGACGGTTCTACAGACGGAACGAACTCAATCATTACTGAACTAGAAAATACATTTAAAAATTTAAAAGTTATTAGCCTAGCAAGGAATTATGGTCAATCCACGGCGCTACAAGCCGGGTTCGACCACAGCAATGGAGATATAGTTATCACAATGGACGGAGACTCTCAAAATGATCCTTCTGATATACCGTTGATTGTAGAAGTTTTGCAAAAAAATATAGACGTTGACTTAGTCTCTGGTTGGCGCAAAAATCGGCAGGACTCAGTTTTTAGCAGAAAGTTGCCTTCAATTTTCGCCAACTATTTAATATCGTATATTACAGGTGTTAAATTGAGAGACTATGGGTGTTCTTTAAAAGGGTATAGAAGAGAACTAATTACAAAGTTTCGCTTATATGGGGAAATGCACAGATTTATACCTGCCTTAGCTGCCGAGGTTGGAGCAAAAATAATCGAAATTCCTGTCAAACACCACCCTAGATTAACAGGAGTGTCTAAATATGGAATTGACCGCACTATAAGAGTGATACTTGATTTAATTTGGATACAGTTTTCAAGGCAGTTTATGCACAGACCGAATCACGCCTTTGGGGGCATTGGTTTAATTATGCTTGGAGTAGGACTTCTAATATTTTTTGGGCTTTTTGTCGAAAAAGTTTTTTTTGGTGGAGATATAGGGGCTAGACCATTGTTGACTTTGGGACTACTCTTAACGCTTTTAGGAACCCAGCTTTTAGCTGTAGGATTATTAGGGGAGCTATTGATAAGAATTTATCATGAGCCGAGTGGACGCAAACAGTACCAGATCAAAAATAAAAAGTAAAAATTTTTTGGGGAAAAAAATTCGTTTCTCGTTTTCAATATTACTGATTCTTAGTCTATTTTTCTTTATAAATATAGAACAAACGTTTAATGTTTTAAAGACCATCGAATTTGAACATTTTTTGATAGCTCTTGTACTCAACACCTTAGCCAACATTTTCTGTGCAATTAGGTGGGGGCTCCTTTTAAATTTAAAATCAAAACGGTCCTCTAAATCTGCTATCTCAGCATATTTCGAAGGTATTGCTTTCTCTACAGTAGTCCCAGGTGGGTTAATAACTGGGGATATCTACAGGACCATTCGAATGTCCTATATTTTGCAAAAAGACCAAGAGAAAATTGATGAGCCTTTGAAAACAAAAATTGGGCTCAGTGTTGTTTTGGACAGAGTTCATGGTCTTTGGGCATTAAGCTTTTTATCTGTAATTTCAGCAACAGTTGTATTTCTGATGATGCTTTTTGGATCTTCAATATTTGACCTAGGGTCGATAACATTAGAAATTTTTTTCATTTATTTTTTTCTATTAATTATTCTGACAATTACTTTAATGTCAATAGAGACAGTGTTAAAAATACTAAAAAAAACTTACTCTTGGAATTGGTTGCGGCAACCTTTTTTATTAAAGCAAGCAAAAGCTAAGTTAACTATTTTAACCTCCCTTTCTTCACAGCTATGTTTCAGTATTTCTTTTTACATTTGCTTACATTCCTGTGGTATCGAAGTTCCAATTCTTTTATGTTTTGCTATTTCAACTGGTGTTTTTCTATGCGCATCAATTCCGCTAAATATCGGAGGGTTTGGGCCTAGGGAATATGGTTTTCTCCTATTTTTCACAATGTTGGGTTATGGCTCAGACCAAAGCGTTGCATCATCCATCCTTTTTGGAGTCACAGCTACAGTTCAAGGTTTAGTGTTTATTATTATTAACTTGATTTTATCTTATAAAGCCCGTTACTCTTAATTTAAAACAAAGATTAAGGTAATTACATGCAACAAAGAAACAATATAAAAAACCTTATTGACCTTAGAGTTTGGTTAGTACTAGTTTTTTCTGTAACTAGTTTTAATTTTGCGTCAGCCACAGACTTTAGCTTTTCTATTTATGGTGGTTTTAATAAGGCAGGTCACAGTAGCGTAAGCTTCGCAGGAGCCTTTGAAGATTATGGAATAAACACTGGGAAATACTCAGTAGAGGGATGGGAAGGGAAGTCATTTGAGTCCCCAATATATTACGGATACAGAATGGGGTTTCCCCTATCAAACAAACCAGCTCTTAAAATTGCGATAGACTTCAACCACAGCAAAGTTAAAGCAAAACGTCTGCCAGGCAATCTGAAAAGACTCGAATTTACAGATGGACTAAATACATTAACGTTAAATCTGTTATACACCTTTGAAAATTTTTTTGACTTTAAAGCTAACGTGTCTCCTTACGTTGGTGCAGGTTTTGGATTAGCTTACCCTCATGTAGATGTTGAAGGAGTTCCTGGAAAAAACGGAAAAACTTATGACTATCAACACACTGGTTTTGCTTATCAATTGATGGTCGGAATGGAGCACAAATTAGCAAACTCTTGGAAGACATTCGCTGAATACAGAATTACCTACACACCCATTGATGCAGACCTTAAAGGTGGAGGCTCGATTAAAACCGATATTCTTAACAATCAAGTTAGCATAGGTTTAGGGTATATTTTTTAATTTAAATATTGGTGCCAGAGGCGGGACTTGAACCCGCACACCATCGCTGGCGCCGGATTTTGAATCCGGTGCGTCTACCAATTCCGCCACTCTGGCCTTAACTATAAAACATTCATTAGTATATCTCTTCCCGCACATAATATAAACTTCTGTTTAAAATCGAGAAAAAACATAGACCACATTTAAAAATTCCGCTGATATTTTAAATTTTTTCTTGGGTAAATGTATTGAAAATTTGGAAAAGCCTCATTAACAATCACTAAAGTGAATCAGAATTATAAATGTATCAAACCGATACTACGTAGCCTTTCTTACGGGAGCATATTTCGTAGAAAAAACATATAATAAAAACGGCTAACACAGATGTACTATCGATCTATTATCTTTACTTATGGATAACAATTCCCGTATGAAAAATTCTCATCTGGACGACTACAATTTTGAGCTGCCAAAAAAATTAATTGCTCAAAATCCAACAAAAAAACGTACAGAAAGTAGACTGCTAATTACGAAGCAGCTTAGAGGTCCAAACAATGAATCCTCTTTTCAAACAAGTGAAGACATGTTTAAAAATATTTCAGACTATGTTGAACCGAATGATTTATTGGTATTTAATAACTCAAAAGTTATTCAAGCTAGATTAAATTGTATGAAAGAAACAGGAGGTAAAGTTGAGGTCTTTGTAACTAAATCAAACCACACATCATCAAAAGACTCCTCCGGGCAAAGATATTACTTTTTAGCAATGGTTAAACCTAAGAAAAAAATCAGACAGGGGATGAGACTTTTTTTAAACCAAGGAAAAACTAGTATTACTGTAGAGGACTTATACACAGACGATTCAAAAATTTGTCTATTTTCTGCAAATCTTCCAACTTTTAAATTATTAGAAACTTTTGGCGTTACTCCCCTACCACCGTATATCAACCGTTTGCCCACAAAAAAAGATTCAGAAAGATATCAAACTGTTTATGCAAATGAACCTGGTTCACTGGCAGCACCCACAGCTGGTTTGCATTTTGATGAGAAATTAATTTCTACTTTGCAAGAAAAAGGTATTGATATGGCTTTTTTAACTCTTCATGTTGGGTTGGGAACTTTCGACCCTATAAAAACAACAGAAATTTCTCAACACCAAATGCATACAGAAGACTTTTTCATTTCAAAAAAAACATTAGATAAAATCAGAGCAGCTAAAAAAAATAAAAAAAGAATAATAGCTGTCGGCACTACATCTTTAAGAGTACTCGAATCTATTGATGATATTTTATTAGATATGACTGAAAAAGTTTTTCGCGATCATCCTGATGTTCTCCATAGCCAGACAAATATTTATATTCAACCAGGATATAAATTTAGAGTCATTGACGGATTAATAACCAATTTTCATTTACCCAAATCCACTTTATTCATATTACTTTGTGCCTTAATAGGAAGGGAAAAAAGTTTAGATATTTACAGAAAAGCAATCAACAACAATTTTCGATTTTTTAGCTATGGGGACTCAATGCTTGTACTCAAAGACCGATAGTGCGTTTTTGGATAAAACAACCTGCCCACTCGGAAAAATTTTTTTGTTCTATAGCTCTTCGTATCTCCTTCATCATAGTTAAATAGAACCACAAATTATGCTGAGTTGCTAAGATTGATCCAAGCATTTCATTGATTCTTTGTAAATGATGAATATATGCCCTAGAGTGGAACGGGCGATTGAGATTGTGATGCTGAGGACAGCAAACTGGGCAAAGACAACCTTCCTCTATAGGATTTATATCATTCCTAAACCTAGCATTTCTAATTTTTAAATTACCAAATCGTGTGAAAAGGAGCCCATTTCTAGCATTTCTAGTTGGCATAACACAATCAAAGATATCAACCCCTTCAGAGACTGCGTGTATTAAATCTTCAGGAGTACCCACTCCCATTAAATAGCGGACAGAATCCCTCGGTAAACTTGAAGCAATAACTTCGATTATCCGACGCATATGGATTTTATCTTCTCCCACAGAGAGTCCCCCAATCGCATAGCCGTCAAAACCAATATTGATTAATTCACGGATAGATTCAAACCTTAAATCGGGATACATACTTCCTTGAACTATGCCAAAAATTTTATTCTCTCCATCGCCTTTGAAAGCATGCTTACTTCTCTCTGCCCAATTTAATGATAATTTCATGGACTTTTCAGCATCATTATGACTGACAGGCCATGACGTACAATCGTCAAAAATCATTGCTATATCAGAGTTTAACGCCATTTGAATTTCCATAGATTTTTCAGGAGTGAGAAGCAGTTTTTCCCCATTTATTGGGGATCGAAACATTACTCCCTCCTTGCTTAATTTAGCAATTTTCTTTAATGACCAAACTTGAAAACCCCCAGAGTCCGTTAAAATTGGGCCGTTCCAACTCATAAACCGATGTAACCCGCCGAAGTTATGCATACGTTCGATACCTACCCTCATCCAAAGATGGAAAGTATTTGCAAGGATGATTTCTGCCCCCAAAGTCAGGATATTTTCGACAGTTAATCCTTTAACCACCCCATATGTACCGACTGGCATAAACGTTGGAGTTCCGACAGTACCGTTGGACAAAGTTATTTTTCCCGTTCGTGCCTTTTTGTCTTGAGCTTTGAGTGAAAATGTCATTCGTGTTTTTGTCTTTATATTTTTAAAATTCAGGTTAAATCGTGTACCCTATTTCTAATTGCTTTTATACTGTAATTTTAGGAGAATTGATATGCTTTCTTTAGCTCATGCTCAAAGCGCGGGGGCCACTCAGGACCCTTTGCTTAGTTTACTACCGTTAATTCTGATGTTTGTGGTGCTATATTTTCTAATGATAAGGCCGCAAATGAAAAGAGCAAAAGAACATAAAACTTTGGTAGAAAACTTACAAAAACAAGATGAAATAGTTACATCAAGTGGGATAGTCGGAAAAATTCTTGAAATCAATGCCAACTATTTAACTTTAGAAGTGGGCAGTTCAGAGAACAAAACAGAGGTTGTTGTTCAAAGGCAAGCTGCACAAACCCTTTTGCCAAAGGGAACAATCAAAGAAATATTCTGACAAACACATCATACGTAATTAAAGAAAGAACTAGGTTCAATGAATAAACCAGAGTCTTGGAGACTTATTTTAATGTTCCTTGCCATTGCATTTGGGCTAATTTTTACTATTCCAAATTTCTATGGGGAAGCTCCTGCTATACAAGTATCTCCTGGAAAATCTCTCATCAAAATCAACTCTGAGATGACATCTGAACTTGAAAAGAAAATGAATGCTAACGGAATAAAGTTTAATCAAACAAATTTTTCGGAAACCATTGGTGGTAACACCTTAAAAATTAGATTTTCTTCAACCGAGGAACAACTTAGAGCAAAATCATTTCTAGAGGAAGAACTTAACTCAGAAGAGGAAAATTATGTAGTAGCTCTTAACTTAATATCTAATGTCCCAAACTGGCTTGCTAACATTAATGCTTTTCCAATGTATTTGGGTTTGGACTTAAGAGGAGGTGTTCATTTTCTGCTAGAGGTAGACCAACAATCTGCAATTTTAACTAAGCTAGATAGCATCGCTAATGAATCGAGGTCTACGTTAAGAAAAAAGCGCATAAGGTACACAAATTTTAAACTTGAGAAAGAGACAATCAGCATAACTTTTAAAACCGAAGAAGCCAAAGAGAAGGCTAAAAAAATTCTCAGTGAAAGCATTGTAGATATTGATTGGATTTCAAATGATACTGACCAGAAAAACATAGGAATAACAGGACAATTACCTGAGACTGCAAAAACAGCAATAAAGGAGTTTGCACTTAAACAAAATATTGTCACTTTATCAAATAGGATTAACGAACTTGGCGTNGCAGAACCGATAGTTCAACAGCANGGATCTGGNAGGATTGTTGTCCAACTTCCTGGTGTCCAAGATACTGCAAAAGCAAAAGAAATTCTTGGTAGAACCGCATCTTTAGAAGTTAGATTAGTTGACGACACTCCAGACACGATTGGAAAAATATCTAAGAACACCATTCCTCCCAATATTGATATTTTGAAAAATAGAGACGGGGACAGTTTGGCTTTGCTAAAAGAAGTTTTAATAACAGGACAGAATCTTACTGATGCTCAGGCTGGATTTGATTCCCAAAATCCACTTGAACCAGCAGTACACCTTACTTTAGATGCAAAGGGAACTCGTATCTTCAGGGAAATTACTCGGCAAAACGTTGGTAAACGACTTGCAATTCTTTTAGTTGAAAAAGGGAAAGGTGAAGTGATTACCGCTCCAGTAATTAGNTCAGAAATTCCAGGAGGNCGAGTCCAAATATCTGGAAGTATGACTACAACTGAAGCAGCCGATATAGCATTNTTATTACGTGCGGGAAGTTTGGCGGCACCTATGGATATTATTGAAGAGAGGCTTATCGGTCCTAGTTTAGGAGCAGATAATATTGAGCAAGGCTTCAATTCAACGCTCTGGGGCTTCGTTNCAATTGCTGTATTNATNATTTTGTACTACGCCATATTCGGAACTGTGTCAGCGTTGTCACTATCCTTAAATCTNACGCTANTAGTGTCCTTATTATCNCTACTCCAAGCAACTCTCACATTACCNGGCATTGCCGCAATGGCACTAACTTTAGGAATGGCGATTGATTCAAACGTTTTAATAAACGAAAGAATTAGAGAAGAAATCCGAAATGGTGCTACCNCAAACCTAGCTATTTCGANCGGGTATGAGAAAGCATGGGCAACTATCCTTGATTCGAATGTAACTACTCTGATAGCAGGTCTCGCACTACTTGTTTTTGGGTCTGGNCCTATAAGAGGTTTCGCAGTTGTTCATGTNTTAGGAATATTAACCTCAATGTTTTCNTCAGTATTATTCTCTAGAGGTTTAGTTAATATTATTTATGGTAGNAAAAAGAAAATTAACAAATTAGCGATCGGTTAAATAAATGGAATTTTTTAAATTTAAAAAAGACATCGCTTTTATGAAGCATGCCAAGGCCTTTAACATTATTTCCGTAGTNGTTTTTCTTTCTTCTATAGCATTCATAAGTTATAAAGGATTACATTTTTCAATAGAGTTTACTGGCGGAACAGTAATCGAGGTCGCCTACCAAGAAGACGCACCTTTAAGTAAGATTCGTACGACGCTTAAAGGCTTGGGTTACGAAGATCATCAAGTACAACAATTCGGATCATCGCGAGAAGTGTTAATTAAAATTCCTTTAGAAGTTAGAAAGAAAGATGCTGCTCAACAAATCTTCGAAAAAATAAAGTTTCTTAATCAAGGCGAGGAGGCAAAATTAAGAAGAATTGAATATATCGGACCCCAAATTGGAAGTGAACTGGCTTTCGATGGGGTTATGGCCCTTATTTTTGTAACTATTGGAATCATGCTATATCTCGCTATTCGGTTCGAATGGAAATTTTCAATAGCAGCTATAATTGCCAATCTCCACGACGTAGTTATTATTCTTGGGTTTTTCGCAGCCTTTCAATGGGAGTTTTCTTTATCAGTCCTTGCTGCGGTGCTTGCCGTTCTCGGGTATTCAGTTAACGAGTCTGTAGTTGTTGCTGATAGGATTAGGGAAAACTTTAGAAGAATGAGAAAAGCTTCTGTCACGGATACGATCAACAATGCAATAACTAGAACAATGTCTAGGACTATAATTACTCATGGAACAACAGAAACCGTTGTTTTAGCGATGTTAATTTTTGGTGGACCAGCTCTACATTATTTTGCTTTGGCCTTAACAATCGGTATTATCTTCGGTATTTACTCTTCAATCTTTGTTATGGCTCCCATTACAATTTGGTTAGGGATAACAAGAAAAGACTTGGTTAAACCAATTGAAAAAAAGCAAGACTATATTGAACCTTAAGGAATTCTTTCATAAGGATTTATGTGCTCCCGACACCTAATCCTCATGACATTTGTTCTATGAGGAAAAATTCTCCGAAACTTTTTCTCAGCAGTTTTCAAATCTCTGGCCCAAATTGTCACTGATTGTATTCTTTCGTAATACAAAAGCGTTGTTTTAGAGGATACCAAACACCTTTTCTCTGCGAAAACAGTTTGTGATGAAAACATAAAAAAAGCTATCAACAANTTAAAAATTATTCTCATATNAAGTATGNTCGGTTTTTAGAAAAAAAAATTAAGCTTTTACTAATTCTTTTTGAGTTCTTCTTCCACCAAAGCCTCAGCAGCACCTATATAATTTGAAGGCTTTAAATTGAAAAGTCGACTTTTATCCTTTTCGTCCATTTTAAGACTACGTATGAAATTAAGCACTACGGTTTCGTCAAACCTCTTCCCTCTTGAAATATCTTTTAATTTTTCATAAGCCCCTTCCATGTTATTTTTTCTCATCATTGTTTGAATAGGTTCGGCCAAAACCTCCCAAGCATTATCAATGTCGCTTTTTATTTTTTCTCTGTTTACATCTAATTTTTCTAAACCATGCAAAATGGAATCAAATGCTAAAAAGCCATATCCTGCTGCCACGCCTATGTTTCTAAGGACAGTAGAATCACTCAAGTCTCTTTGGTATCTTGATACCGTTAATTTGATTGAATAATGTTGAAACAAACAGGTTGATAACCCAAGGTTTCCTTCTGCATTTTCAAAATCGATTGGATTTACTTTATGCGGCATAGTAGAGGAACCAACCTCTTTTTCTTTTTTCTTTTGTGAAAAGTATCCGAGAGAAATATATCCCCAGCAATCCCTACACAGGTCAAGTAATATCGAATTTACCAGAACTAACTCATTTGAAAGGCTTGCTATCCAGTCATGAGGCTCAATCTGAGTTGTCATTGGATTAAATGTGTGGCCCAAGTCCTTTTCGATAAATCTTCTTGTTATTTCTGCCCAATTATAATCTGGAAAAACAGCCTCCAAAGCATTAAAGTTGCCAACAGCGCCATTGAATTTCGCCAAGATTTTTATTGATAGAACCTTATCCCTTGCTCCTCTCAATCTAGCCCGAAAGTTTGCTAGCTCTTTTCCCATAGTTGTAGGCGATGCAGTTTGACCATGGGTTCTGGATAACATTGGGACACTAACTGTTTCTTCTGCTATATACTTTAATTGGTCAATTATTCTGTTTATTTTGGAGATAAAAACACTATCCCTGAAGTCTTTTAAGATTCCTGCATAAGCAACATTGTTGATATCCTCTGATGTACATCCAAAGTGGAACATTTCAACATTAGATATTAAACATTCAACTTTTGAGTTTTCCGCTTTCTTCCTTAAAAAATACTCTACTGCTTTTACATCATGATTAATCTCACTTTCAATTCGTTTGATCTCTTGAACCTCATTTATTGAAAACTCTTTTTGCCATTTATCCAACTCTTTGACTGCTTTATCTTCAAGGGGACGGAGATTGCCCACTGATTCATTACAGAGCCTTTTAAACCAGAGGATTTCAACCTGAAGTCGATAACGAATCAACGCNGATTCGGAAAAATAATCGACTAATTCTTGCACTCTTTTTCGGTATCTTCCATCCAAGGGACAAATTGCTAAAAACTCATTCTCTTTAATTGCCATACCTTCTATCCTTTAAGTAATTATGCCACCCCCTAAACAAATGTTACCCTGATACAAAACTAGTGACTGACCAGGAGCTACACCCCAAACTGGTAATTCTGGTTCGACGCTCAACACTTTATCACACGATAGTACCTTTGCATTAACTTGCAGTTCCCCATGCCGAATTTTAATTTGTAAGATTTCCCCAATTTTAGGCTCACAACCTGATATCCAATGCAAAGCACTTGCGTTAATTATTTTTACGTACAGTGATGGATGTTTCGAACCCTGGACTACTATTAACCTATTTTCCTTCAAATCTTTTTTAACTACAAACCAAGGTTTCCCAGCAAAAACATTATTGCTATTGTACAATTTACGACCGCCAATCCCCAGGCCTTTTCTTTGTCCCACGGTATAATAATGAAGTCCTTGGTGTTCACCAATAACTTCTCCCGCTTCATCGCATATATAACCTGGCTTGGGCTTTATATATTTGGATATAAACGATTTGAACTGACCGTTTCCAATAAAGCATATTCCCATTGAATCTTTTCTGTCTGCGTTAGGAAGATCTAAGTCTTTTGCTATTCTTCTTACTTGACCTTTCACTAAATGACCAATTGGAAACATCGCCCCCGCCAATTGTTTCTGGCTTAACCTGTAAAGAAAATAAGTTTGATCTTTTTTGCAATCTAGCGCTTTTATTAGGTTATACTGTTGGTTTTTCGCCTTTTGGCTCTGGGCGTAGTGACCAGTTGCAATCATTTCCGAGCCAAGCTTTTTCGAATAGTTTAAAAACGCTTTAAATTTTATTTCTGAATTACAAAACACATCAGGATTAGGAGTTTTTCCGTTGGCATATTCTTCTAGAAAATCATTGAAAACCGCTTTTTTGTATTCCTCAGAGAACGATACATGTTCTAAAGGAATATCTAGCTTTTCAGCTGCGACCGCCGCAGAGAGAAAATCTTCTTTAGAATTGCATGCGCCGTTTGTTTCATCATCCCAGTTTTTCATAAAAATAGCGTCAACCTTATGGCCTTGTTTTTTTAAAAACCAAGCGGCAACTGAGGAATCAACTCCCCCAGACAATCCAATCGTTATGTGCATTCTTTTCATGTTTACGAGCATAGATTAATCAAATACTAATTTTAGGAGAATACGAGTGCGAATAGGTGTTCCAAAGGAAACTTTTACAGGCGAAACCAGGGTCGCTGGGTCCCCTGAAACAG